>CATPCN010000446.1 GCA_955652855.1 uncultured Chthoniobacterales bacterium
TAGCGATTCACTGTCGCAGGACTCGATTCCCGCAGCTTGACGTCGGCGATCTGCGCAACCATGTCGCGGGTAATGCTGGACAGCTCCTTGTCGCGAAGAAACCGCTGCAACCAGCGAAGCTTTCGTTTGTCCTCTTCGTGGGTCGCCTTGTGTTGGGTTTCGACGAGCCACTTGTAGCCCGCATCATCCCACGTGTACTTCGGCGTTTCCCCGAGTGCGTGCACTCGCCACGATTCCGCCTTTAGCTTATCGTGGAGTTCTTGCGCGCGTGCTTTATCGGCTGTGCCAGTAGAGCGTCTAATGCGCCCCCCGGCAGGCGTGGTGAAGCGAATCCACCACGTACGTCTGCGTTTGTAGAGTGACATAGTCTTGACTCCTTTCCGGAAGTCACTCGCAACGCTTGCCGAGGAGTAGCGTAGAACGAACGCACGTACTCGGCAAGGTCGTCTTCGATGAAGATCCAGGACCGACCAGGCTTTGCCCCCGGAATGGCGCCGCATTTCGCCCGGCGCCGAACTTCTTCCGGATGCATTCGCAAGACGGCGGCAGCTTCAGAGAGAGAAAGTGTGCGCATATGCTCGGTGGACGAGCGCCTCGATGTGCTTCGGCTTGAACCCCTGCGCCTGCAACCCCCGGAAGCCCATCTCGTGGAGCTGATCGGCGACGAGATCGAGGATGTTCTGCCGGTCGGCCTGGGTAGCGTAGCTACCGTCGCGGTTATGACGGCAGATCTGTTTGAAGTCGTAGTTCAAGTCGCGCACGGCTTCCCCTTGCGGGGCCGGTGAGAGGGAACTTGCGGAAGCGTATCCATGGCTGCGATCTGTTCGAGCACCGCCGCCAGGCTGGCGAGCGACGGATCCACTTTCGGCTTGCGCTTGTGGCGCGCGATTCGTTTTCTCGGCATGCTTCAATCTCCTTTGCAGAACGTTTTAAAAGGTCGCCAGCGCGCGTTCTTTGCTGCCGCGGTGTCCAATCGAGTCAGGTAAGTGTTACTGCTCGCCTGGAGCGCCGTAGCGGCTCCAGTGGTAGACGCGAGCTACGGAGGACACCCCTCCGTGTTGTGCGGTTGGTTTGCTGCTCGCCGGCGCCGCACGGCGCCTGTTTGGCGTCGCGATGAGCGCTCCCCCGGGGGAGCGCTTGATCGCGAGAGTCATTCACCCAAGACTCGCGGAGTGCCGCTAAGGCACGTCTTTGCTTTCGATCCGTTACGCGAATCATTCGGCGAGGAGCGTTGCGCTCATCGCAGCAGACGACGTGGCGGCCTCGCGAGAGGCCGTCACGTGGGTTCCGAGCCTTCGTCATGCGAAGGAAGCCCGTTGACAGCGGCGCCGATGGTGGTATGAGCGCGTACGTCACTAGCGGTGGCCCGCTAGTAACGACGCGCGTGCGCAGCGTGGGTGCGTGCGCGCTACGGCCTCACGCCACGTCGTGTGGCGAGCTCAAGGCTCGCGGCACACGAGCGGCGCGAAGGCCTCGCGCAGCACGCACCGCGCTGAGGCGGCGCAATCCAGATGTAGCTCGGGGAGGCCCGGCGGCGCCTGCGATGGTTTGCATGCCCGCCGAGCTGGGGCAGGGCAACGCTCATGGCAGCGGGTCGACGCGATGGTCCCCGTCGCCTTGACGGGGATGCACGACGGTGAATACCGCCGCGCACGGAAACCACGCCGCTCCCGCCACCTTGAGGTTGCACCGAGACGTACCGATCCCACGTCAAGCGCAGGACCTGAACGCCGCTGCAGACGCGTTAGCGTCCACGACCGAGGCAACCAAACGACATTGCTCGGTCTCTCTCGACGAACCCGGCGCTCGCATCAAGCACGAAACGCCGGGCCACCCCTCGCGGGATGTCTCCTGAGACGCCGTCTCGAGGACGGCACACTTCGACTCCACCGTCTCAAGGACGGCGAAACTTCTCTCCGACCGTCTTGGGGACGGCCATTACTACTCTCCGGCGTCTTGCGACGCCCGCGCAGTCATGAGACTCACTGCGCCTTTCTCACCCGAGACGCCTTGACGGCGTGCACGAAGCAATACGGATTGACCTCGCGCTCTACGAGTCCGAAGAAGACCCAACTGTCTTGATACTCGCCTTGCTGCAACGCGGCCAGCTCACGTGCTTGCCTTCGTCGCCCGCGATGGGCAACCAGGATCGCAAGCTACCTGCACAGAGTGAGCACCATCATCGCGCCATCGCCATTTGGGTTCAAGCCGAAATGGTGGAAAAAGAGGGGGGCTTTCGGCATCAGCATGCCCCATGTTTGCCCAGGCGATGCCGCTTGAAAACCCAATAAGCGACAAAAAAGTCCCGCTTAACCCGCCATGGCTGTAGCCCTCGAGTGAGGCGAAAATTCGCGATACGCTCCGCCCCGACCCGATATATCCTCTGTCTTCGCGCAAAAGGCGAAGATTGCGAACGCCGCTGCTTCGGGAGACAAGCGTGCAATTGCTACGCACATCGCGTTGTGTCTTTAGCGGATGCGTCGCGCTTATCGTTCTTGTCGCGGGCTCCGTCCTCGGCGCGCAGCCAGCGACCAAGCCATTCCGCATCGGATGGCTCGGCGCCTCCTCCGACGCGAGCCGCGGTGTCACCGAATTTCAACAGGGGTTGCGCGACCTTCGCTATATCGAAGGTCAGAACATCGTCATCGAGTATCGCCAGTCGACTGGAAGCATCTCGCAGCTTGCCGAGCTCGCCGCGGAGCTGGCGCGCATCCCTGTAGACGTCATAGTCACGTCGGGAGAATCGCCTGCGCTTGCCGCGAAGCGAACAACCAAGTCGATTCCCATCGTCGCGATCGACTTTGCGTGGGATCCCATCAAGGCGGGCCTCGTCGCCAGTCTCTCGAAGCCCGAAGGGAACCTGACCGGCCTCGCCTCGCAGAGCGACGAGCTGTGGCCCAAGCGCCTGGGCCTGCTCAGACAGGTTAAGCCGAAAACGACTCGGCTCGCCGTTCTGTGGAACCCGGGCAATCAGGGCAACGCGAGCTGCGTCGCCGAAATCAGCGCTGGCGCCGCCGCGCTCGACATGGAAGTGCAGCCGCTGGAAGCGCGCGACGCGGCGTCGCTGGAGCGCGCGTTTGCGTCCATCGGAGCCACCTCAACCGATGCACTTGCCATCTGCTGGGATAGTGCGACGCTGGCGAATGCACGTTCGATCGCCGAATTCGCGCTGAATCACCGACTTCCCACGGTGTCGCCGCTGCGCGAATACGTCGACGCCGGCGCGCTGATTTCCTATGGGCCAAGCCTCGCGGCGCAGCGTCGGCGTGCCGCGTATTACGTGGACAGGATTCTCAAGGGCGTAAAACCGGCGGGCCTACCGGTGGAACAGCCCACGCAGTTCGACCTGGTGGTCAACTTGACGACCGCTAAGAAACTGGGAATCGCGCTCCCGCCGACGATCGCAGGGTTCGCGGACGACGTCGTTCAATAGGGAATCGCGATGCGATTGTCGAAGACATTGTTTACCGGAATCCTCGTGGCGTCTTGCGTCTCGCCCGCCCTGGCGCAGACCAAAGTCGGTCAGCTGCTCGACAGCGGCGCGGTGAAGCTCTCTGCCGCAGACTTCAAGCAGCAGATCGTCGGCCGGTTCCTGGTGGGACCGGGGCGCGGACAGCAGGTGATTACTTCTGCTCACGAGGTCGTGTATCTTGAGGATGGACGGATTCGCGGTTCGGGATCCGCTACGACACTCGGTGGAATGAAGGGTGGCGGAATGAGCTTCGCCATCGAAGGGACATGGACGATCGACGAGCGCGACAGGATATGCGAGACCACCCGACTCGGCGACGTAGTCCTCGCGCCGAGGTGCCAGTTCTGGTTCAAACAATCCGACAAGTATTTTTTCGCCGATTCCGACTCGGATCGCAGTGCGCTCGTTACCGTCCGAACGGTGAAGAAAATATAGCGTCAGCGCGCCCGCCAGCGGGCCTGGCACTCGCCCGGAGGAGCTCCTCAACTAGCTTGGTTAAATCGCGCAGAACAACGAGATCGCTAGCGGATAATGTTCGGCTCCTGCCGTCAGGCTAGAGCCTTACGCGCGAACGCGATAATTCGATCGGGCAACTCACTTCGAAAGGTGTCTGACTATGGAAACGGAACTGGAAAAACTGGAAGCGGAGGCGCTAAAGCTTTCCCCTGGCGAACGCGCTGCGCTCGCGCAGCGATTGCTAGCGAGCCTCGAAGAGGATACCGAAATTGAAGAAGCTTGGGCTGCGGAGGTTGAGCGTCGCGTCGCCGAGGTCGAGAGCGGCACAGTTCAACTCATCCCTATCGCCGAGGCGCTTGCGCAGGTCCGTGCTGCGCTCAAGTGAAGCTGGTCATAGTTCCAGCCGCACTTGACGAGTTGCGTGACGCAGCAGCTTTCTACGCCGCGACTGCGAATGTCGAGCTCGGACTGGCCTTCGTGGGTGAGTTTGAGCGAGCGGTGAACGTCATTCTGGCCAATCCCAAGATTGGCGTCGTGTTTCGAGGCGCGCTACGGCGCTACCTTCTTCGACGTTTCCCCTACAGCGTCATCTATCAGCCCACCGCTGAAGAGCTCCAGATTATCGCCGTCGCGCATCAGCGAAGGCGTCCGGGTTACTGGCCGCGTCGCAGCTAGGCGTGCGGGGGACGTGGGCCAAAATTGTGCCAAGGCGAAACAAGAAGTCTTTGGAATCAGACAGGGTCAGATTGGGTTTGGAAAGCGGCAAGCATTGCAAGCAACTGATAATAAAGCGAACTAGAGTCTGGGCCTGCGACTTTTAATCCGTTGGTCGCCAGTTCGAGTCTGGCACGGCCTACCAACCCAATCAAGACGTTAGCGCTGAGCTAAGTTTGTCGACATGTGGCCACGGATGGGCCACGGATAAATCTAGCATCTCTTGAGTCCGGTTGGGTACACCGTTGGTCCGGATTCTTGTCCGCTCCCTGTTCTCGGGCATCTGTGACGGTGAGCAGAGGAAACTGCCCCAAGACCTTTCGGACAAATCGGCCCTGGACTGTAGCTTCGACGAAGAACGACTTTACGTTTCTTGGACTAACTCTAAGGCCAAACCCCTTCAGGTATGCGTCCCTTACAAAGAGGTCGGCCTGCAATGCAGTGTTGGCTACCCTTTCTACTCGCGCATCGGTGAGCTGCGTATGGGATACGGATGAAGATCGCATGGCAAGGCTCCTTTACGGGAGCCCAGCGCTGAGCTAAGTGATTGGATGGAATGCCTATTTTTCTGATCTCCGAAACTTTTAATCCGTTGGTCGCTGGTTCAAGTCCAGCACGGCCTACCAATCTATCCCGTTTGACGATCGCGCTTTTTTACCGGCGTGAGAATCGTTGTTACGCGTCGTTCTTCCGCACGTCGGAGATGAACGGCAATTTACCCCGTCGTCATAAGAGCAAGCGACACCGGCCGCCACGTTCGTCGGACTTCGCAGGCCGTCTGTCGATACTCGGTTTTCCTTTGAAAGTCACGCGGTTAGACTCCGTTCCATCTTGTACCCACCGATGGCTATGAACACTACGCGCGCACGCGGCTTTACGTTGATCGAATTGATGATCGTGCTCGTTGTGTTGGCGGTCCTCGCCGCCATCGCGTTACCTGCGTATCAAGACCAGGTGCGCAAGTCGCGACGGGCATCGGCTGAATCGCACCTGTCGGACATCGCGGCGCGGCAACAGGCCTATTTGCTCGACAGTCGTCGCTACGCACCAAATCTGGCGACGCTCGGCGTGACCACTCCACCCGAAGTGTCGGCCTATTACACAGTAACGTGTTGCGGCGCCAACACGAATGCGGCACCCCCCCTTTTTATCGCATCGGCCGCGCCCAATACAGCGCAGGCGCCCGATCTTGGCGGCGCGACGCTCTCGATCGACAACGCCGGCACGAAGTTGCCTGCGACTTATAACGGCAACACCGTTTGGTGAGAGCACTCGATGAGCGTCTCACGCGAGAATCCGATGCGAACACTGCGCGTCTTGGCATCAAGCGCGGGCACGGCAGTCGGTGGCTTCACTCTGGTCGAACTCATCACCGTCGTTACGATCATCGGTGTCCTGGCCGCCCTCGCCGCTCCTGGCTTCGCCGCTCTCATTGCGGGACAGCGCGCCAACAGTGCGGCGACGGATATCTATATTGCGCTGGCGACGGCACGCAGCGAATCGGCGAAACGCAATGTCGACGTTACGGTATCCCCAAAAGCTGGTGGTTGGAAAAACGGGTGGCAAATCCTGGATCCTGCCGACGCCACACGCGTGGTGCTCGATCACGGTGTTCTGGCGAATTCAGCGGTTACAGCGTCATTGACGAGCGTGGTCTACCAGAGTTCTGGACGTGTGTCGGGAGCGACCAAACCTACATTCGCGTTCACGACGACCATGGGCGGCTCAAGTGCCACGAGATACGTCTGCGTCTCGCTGAGCGGTCGTCCCTTCACTCAAGACACTTCGTGCCCATGAAAACGCAAATTATTCAGAACAGGTCCGGCCCTCAGCGCGGGACCACGATGATCGAGGTGTTGATCGCCATCGTCATTTTGGCTTTCGGGCTGTTGGGACTGATCGGCTTGCAGGGCAAGGTTCAGGTGGGCGAGGTCGAGTCCTATCAGCGCGCGCAGGCGGTAGTGTTGTTGAACGACATGGTCGATCGTATCAACGCAAATCGCGGCACGGCGGATACGTACGTTTCCGCGTCGGTCTTTGGCACGGGACTGGTCGATGCAAGCCCATGCCCGACTGCCGTAGGAGCGGCGCGCGATCAGTGCGAATGGAGCGTTGCCCTTAAAGGCGCCGCGGAAACGAGGTCGTCAGTGAGTCTCGGCGCGATGGCCGGCGCCCGAGGGTGCATCACCCTCGTGCAGGCGGCCATTCCCGCGGCCGGCGTCTGCACGCCCGGTATCTACCTCGTCACGGTCGCATGGCAGGGCTTGAATGCAACCGTAACACCGAGCGCCGCCTGCGGCGCCACCCTTTACGGCGGCAACGACAGCTATCGCCGCGCGATTTCGGCGCGAATCGTCGTTGGCTTACCTCAATGCAGCTGACAGCGGTTTTGCCCGCAATGACTATCTCCACCAAACGCATACGCGCAATCATCGCCGACGATCTCGGGCGCGTTGGAGCGGGTATTAGTCCGTTTACTGGGATCAGGCGTCCCGGACGATCGCAGCGCGGATTCACGCTCATCGAGCTGATGGTGGCGATCACCATCGGGTCGGTCATCATGCTGCTGTTGTCCGCCGTATTTCTTTCGAGCTCCGTTGCGCGCAAGGAATCCGAGCGCTCGGCCCGCCAGATCGAGAACGGCCGATATGCGATGCAAATCCTCGGCGACGACCTGAAGCTCGCCGGCTATCTGGCCGAATTCAACCCGAACGTACTAAGTCTTCCCGCGACCAAGCCGGATCCCTGCCTCTTCACGGTCGCCGCCCTCAATGCGGCGCTGCCATTGCACGTCCAGGGTTACGACAATCCGTCGGGGGCCGCCATTCCAAGCTGCATAACCGACCTGCGCGCCGGCACCGATGTCGTCGTCATCCGACGCACGAGCACGTGCATCGTGGGCGCGGCGGGCTGCGATGCAACCATCGCGAGCGCACCCTATTTCCAGGCGTCGCTTTGCGGCAGCGGTACCGAATTGGCGTCCGTCACGGTAACCGACTACTTCGTCCTCGATGCATCGACGGGCACCTTCGGCAAACACAAGAAAGATTGCACGACGATCGCCGACGTCCGCCGCTATCTCACGCGTATTTACTTCGTCGCAAACAACGACAACGCCGGCGACGGCGTCCCGACGCTCAAACGGGCTGAGCTCGGAGCGGGTGGCTTCACCATCGTGTCGCTGGTGGAAGGCGTGGAAAACCTGCAGATGGAATACGGCGTGGACACCAACAACGACGGCACGCCCGACACGTTTACGGCGGACCCGGACTCCTTCACCTACGCGGGATGCGCCACCGCACCTTGCGTCGTCACATGGCGCAACGTCATGGCGGTGCGGATCAACATACTCGCGCGCAATACGGAAAACTCGCCTGGATACACCGATACGAAGACCTACACGCTCGGAAAGAAGGCCGACGGTACAGACAACACGATCCCCGCCTTCAACGACGCCATCAAGCGTCATGCGTACGACGGTCAGGTGCGTATCAACAATGCGTCGGCGCGGAGGTTAGTACCATGAATTCTGTTCGACGGCGGCAGCACGGCATCACGCTGGTCATGGTGCTGATTATGCTCGTGCTCCTGACGCTACTTGCGATCACGACGTTCAATCTTGGCAGCAGCAGCCTGCAGATCGTTGGCAACTTCCAGCATCGGAACGAGGCGCTCGCAGCGGCACAGGAAGCGATCGAGCAAGCGCTTAGCACGACCCGCTTGATCACCAACCCAGCGGCAATTTTTCTTACGCCGTGCCCTGTCGGGACCCCGAACTCGATTTGCGTCGATGTTGATGGAGACGGCACCACCGACTTCACCGTTGCTCTAGCGCCGACGCCGACATGCGTTAAGGCGCAGGTGGTCACCAACGCCCAGCTCAACCTTGCCGTTCCGGAGGATCTCGCCTGCTCGATCGGTCAGCAGCAAGGCGGTTTCGGCATCGGCGGCGTTCCGACCGGAAATTCGAAGTGTACCGACAGCATTTGGGAAATTCGAGCGCAGTCTATCGACAACAGGACGCAGACGGCGGTCGGCGTTACCGAAGGCGCAGCCATACGTGTGCCAAGTGACAACGTTGCCACCTATTGCCCGTAGCCGTAGGGCTTGGAGAATCGACCTATGAAGCCGATCCGGAAATCGAATTGTTTGATGCTCGCATTGTCTTTTGGCCTCGCGTTCTTGCCGATCCGCGCCATCGCGGAAGACATCGACATCTTTACCGGAGCCTCGGGCGGCTCGAGTGGAAATCCCAACGTGCTGATCGTCGTCGACAACACGTCGAACTGGTCACGGGCCGCGCAGATGTGGCCCGACGAGCCCACGCAGGGAAAGGCGGAATTGCAGGCGATCAAGACCGTCGTTGGCAATCTCGACGCCTCGGTCAACGTCGGCTTGATGGTGTGGACGCGCGCCGGTAAGGGCGGCGGCGAGATCCGTTTCCCGGTTCTGCCGATGAACGCGACGAATAAAGCGGCACTACAGGCAATCGCGCAAAACATCTATGACAACATTACCTCGCCGAGCAACAAGGGCCCATCGAACGCCGCGTACGAGGGAATTCTGTTCGACGCGTGGAAGTATTTCGGCGGGTATGCCAGCAGCACCGGTCTCAACACGCCGGTCGACTCGACGCATTTCGGTCCCGCCGTTTACAACAGCGACGCGCCGCCGTGCAACCTCGCCGATCCGAGAGGATACACGGACGCCAACTGCACGATTTTCAAATCTCCGATACAGGCCGGCGGCGGGTGCGCGAACAATTACGTCATTTTCATCGGCAATAACGGCCCGTCGAGGCCGAACGCGGACACCGCCAGTCTGCTGACCGGCATCGGCGGCAGCGCGGCACAATTGGCGAGACCCGACGTGGCCGTCGGCACGTTCTACACCGATGTTGGATTCTCCGATAGCTGCTCGGCCAGCGGCTCGCCTTCATTGTCCCCCTACACGGTCGCCGCAAACTGCACGGCGGGAGCGTTGGCCTCGGATATCACTCGATGGGATACCTCCGCGAGTTGTTCCTCGGGACAGCAAAAATGGATGGTGCAATGCGCGTTTCCCGGCGTAGCGCCGATTATTCCTTCGCACAGCACTGTGGCCTCGGACGGCCGATTTGGCGACAACTGGGCGCAATACATGAACCAGGCCGACGCCAGCTCCGAGCCCGGGCAGCAGGGCATCACGATGTACACGCTCGACGCTTACAACAAGGAATTCAGCGCGAATACGACGTCGATGCTGATGAATATGGCCACGGTCGGCGCGGGCAAGTATTACGCCGTCAAGAGCATTCAAGCGATCAAGACGGCGCTCGGGGACATCTTCGCGGATATCACGGCGTTCAATTCGACGTTTGCATCGGCCAGCTTGCCGATCAGCGCGACCAATCGCCAGGTGAGCGACAACGCGGTCTTTATTGGGCAATTCCGGCCCGACAAGGAAGCGAAGCCGCGCTGGATGGGCAACTTGAAGAGGTACCAGTTGATAGACATTGGCAACGGCGTGGAGTTGGGCGATTCCGGCAATCCAGGAAGGCCCGCAGTTGATAGCTCATCGGGATTTATTAAGGCCTGCGCCACCAGCTTCTGGACGACGGACTCGGGCATGTGGTGGCAAAACGTGCCCGAATCGACCTCGCCGCAGGGAACCTGCGTTTCGCCGAACACCGCCTTTAGCGTCTGGTCGGATGCGCCAGACGGTCCAGTCGTTGAAAAAGGTTCGGTCGCCGAGATCATCCGCAAAGGCAACAATCCGCCGACGACCGACACCACACCGACCTGGGTGGTCAACAGGGCGGTCAAAACGCTGAACACCGGCGGATCGGCCTTGGCGGTCTTTAATACGACGACAGCACCATCGCTGACGGCCACCGAGGTGAATTGGGTCACCGGGCAGGACACGGACTTGGAGCGGGTTGGCAACACGATTACCAACACGCGGCCGTCACTTCACGGCGACGTCGTCCACTCGCGCCCGCTGGTCGTCGATCAAGGCGCCTCGATCGGAGTTTCCGCGTACTACGGTGCCAACGACGGCACGTTCCGGGCCATCAATAACGCTGGTAAGGAGTTGTGGGCATTCATCGCGCCCGAGCAGGTCGGACGACTGCCCCGACTGAAAAGCAACGATCCGTTGATTTCGTATCCAGGCCTGCCGGCGGGCATCGTTCCGACGCCGACTCCGAAAGATTATTTCTTCGACGGTTCGACGGGCCTGTATCAGACTCAGGACAACGCCACAGTATGGATTTACGCAACCCAACGCCGCGGCGGACGGATGATCTACGCCTTCGACGTGAGCACGCCGTCCTCCCCATCGTACAAGTGGCGTGCCGGCTGTCCGAACCTCACCAACGATACCGGTTGCGCGGACGGCGCGGGCGGTGCCATGACCGGGATCGGTCAAACGTGGTCGACGCCGGCAGTGGCGTTTGTCAGCGGATTTTCGTCGACAATACCCGTCGTGATCGTTGGCGGCGGCTACGATCCCTGTGAAGATGCCGACAGCACGACGGTTTCATGCGGAAGCACGAAGGGCAACAAGATTTACATTCTCCGCGGTGATACCGGTGCGGTGCTTCAGAGCTTCACGACGGAGCGCGCGGTCGCCGCCGATATCTCATTGGTCGATATCAACTATGACGGCAAGGTCGACTACGCGTACGCAGCCGACACCGGAGGCAATCTCTATCGAATCGATTTCATCGATGGTCCAACCACCAAGGTAGCGCTTTCCGCCGGCTTCTGGACGGGACACACGGTCGCCTATACCAACGGTTCGAGCCGGAAGTTCCAGTACGCCCCGGCGCTGTTGCCGACCGCGACCAAGGTTTACGTCGCCCTCGGCTCCGGAGATCGGGAGAGACCTCTCGAAACGAACTATCCTTACGCGACGCCGGTAACGAACCGCTTTTACGTCTATGTAGACGATCTTACGGTTTCGCCGTCCATGGCCATAACGGCCTCTGCGCGCACGGCCGACACAACGATTACGGACCTCGACAACAGCACGACGACGGGGGTCAATTTTTCGTCAGCGACGACGTGCTCGACCGCGGGCCTTCTACCGCCGTCCGCCTTGAAATCGTGGTTCATGGATCTGAAGGCCAGCAGTGCAAGCTGTCCGGCACGAGGCGAGCAGACGGTCACTTCAGCCGTCATCGTTGGCGGTGTGGTGGCATTCAGCACCAATCGCGCATGTCCGGCGGCAACGGGTACGTGCTCGAAGCCCCTGGGCGAGGCGCGCGGGTATTTGGTCAACCTACTCAACGCGTCGGGGGCGATTATCGCGGGCAGCGCCGTTTGCGGCGGGGCTACCTCGAGTCCATTTGTCGGCCCCGGCGGCCTGCCGCCCTCGCCGGTGATTTCGACGGTTGTTGTCGCCGGCGTTCAACAGACGGTTTGCATCGGGTGTGCCAGCAAAGACCCAAGCAAGCCAAGCGAACCAATCCAGGCGCAACCGTTCCCGCCGACTGTCAACTTGAAGCGCCATCCGATCTACTGGTTTACGTCCGGAGATCAGTAATCTGTCTCGCCAAGAGGACTTTTGAAGACTCGACGCCGGCAACTTCGCCGGCGTTTTTTTGGGTACCGATCGCTCCTACGACAATGCGATGTGGCGCGCGCATTGCCGCGAACCGGGCTGGCCGCTATAATTCGCCGCCTGTCGCGCGATCTCGCATGAAGGATATTCGCGACGGACTGCAACGCCGCGTGGGCCGTTAGCTCAGCTGGTAGAGCAGCGGACTCTTAATCCGTTGGTCGCAGGTTCGATCCCTGCACGGCCTACCACTCAATCAAGGACTTGCAGCGCTGCGCGCCCTCTCCGCGTTCAGCTCCGTGCCGTATTTGTGTCGTCAACTTCTTTTTCGACGGCACGCAAGGTACCGAGGCGTTCCGCATAGGGCGCGAGGTGATCCGCGGCCAGGTGCGCGTAGCGCCGCACCATCTCCGAACTCTCCCACCCGCCCAACTCCTGCAACGCGAACAGCGGCGTGCCGTTCTGCACGTGCCAGCTCGCCCACATATGTCGCAAATCGTGCCACCGAAAATCTTCAATACCGGCACGCTCTAATGCTCCATACCAGGCCTTCGTGCTCAGCTGTACCACTGGCTGGCCTCGAAAGCTGAACACGCACGTCTGGTGCTTCCCGACCTGCTTGCTGGCCAGCGCCATGGCTTCGCTGTTCAGCGGCACCGCGATCGCCTTCCGCGCTTTAGCCTGGTCGGGATGAATCCACGCCAGCTGCCGTGTCAAGTCAACTTGTTTCCACTGCAGACCCGTGACATTCGCCGCTCGTAAGCCCGTCGCGAGCGAGAATGCCGCCATGTCCGCAAGATGCTCGGGCAACTCGGTAAGCAGCCGTTGTCCGTCTTCGCGCGTCAGGAAGCGAATGCGCCGAGTCGGCTCCCGCGACATACGAACTTGCGGGGCCCGCTCCAGCCATTGGGCTCCGCGCCATCGCAGAAGTGGGAGGCGCAGAAACTCCGCGTTTCCGTCGGCGCGGCAGACCCCACGCAAGTGGCCCGCATACCGACAACGGCTGCGCTTAACTTTGGTGATACCTGTGGCTCGCGTTGCAGATCGCCCGCGCGGCTACTCGAGCCGCGGCCGTGAATTGTTCGAGTGTCGCGTGCCGTTCAGCGTTCTCGAGCTCGTTGATGATCGCAAGGCTCTCGAAATGCAGCCGCGCTCGTTCGGGCAGATCCCCAGGGCGGCGCGGGAGCGGAAGCGGTTTGTTCATTTCAACTCGTGGTGTTCTTATCGATGCGTGCGAATCGCACAATCCCAGGTTCGCTACCGTAGCAAGGGCCACGCCATGATTCCGAACCGCCACAGTTTCAAAGCCTTGCAAATAACCCGCGGTGCCATGGTCACAGCATCTGTAATAAGCGCCGACGCTCTCCCTTTCTCGACCGGGCGAGGGCCAGTTAGCCAAGGGATTTCGATAAATGGGCGGATACAGAAGTGGACGTCCGGCAATGTACGCGACAATCGAGAGCGGTCGCGACGTGCCCGGAAATCACGGATTGGCCAAATCCTCTTCCCTTCGCCCGCGTATCTTGCGCTTCTCTTCAACGACGCGCCTTGTGGACATACCGCGATCCGAGGCACGACGTGGGTCTGCTCGACGATCTGCGTAGTGGCGGTAGACGCATTCACATTTCCAAGACCACGCGCACTTCGGAAGCGGCAATCGGGGCGCATCCGCTGGCAAGACGCGCTTCCCGCGTAGCTCAGTCGCAGCCGGGCACACTTTGGGGCCACCGACAACGCTTACCGCGTGCCATGGGTCTTTAGCTGTTCGGGAACGAGCCTGCCCACTTCTGATGCTTGTGTTGTCCGCCATAACCCCTCCCGCGATATGAACCGAAACACTACGGCCGCTTCACCGAGTTTGGTGTCCGCCGGCGACGGGTGCTTGAAAAACGATCCAACCATTTAACGCTCGGGTAGCTCGCGGATATTGGCATGATGCGGTAAGCCGCTTGTGATCAAGCGTGCGCTATCCATGTGTCGCGCGCAAGACGACAGCTTTCGATTCAAACTGTAGCGCACATGGACGTATCGAAGGTCCTGCTACCCCATTCGCGAGCGCTAGGCATGGTATAGCAGAACAACGGTTACGTCGCCCGACGATACCTCGCGTTCGACAGATACGCGGTGTGCCCCGACTGATCTACGGCCGTTGATCCCGAACCGCGAATCCTCATAATCGACCTATGGGTGAACCATTTTTGTCCATTTATCAGGGCCGCACGGGTCTGATGGACTACGACGACGTGCACGAGGCCCCCGTCGCGAGCAAGGCGTCGGTGCCTGTGCCGTCGTCTGTTTCGTCCGCCGGGTCGCAGGACTGGTTATGGCATCGCAAGGCGAAGCCGGTAGATTGCCTTCTGCCTCTGAGCGCCAGATGGTTCGGCCGGCTGCCGCTCGATGCGTACCCGCGTGAACTCGCGACGCAGTATCCCCGCATCGTCAATCTCATCGCGTCGCAATGGGACGACCACGACGCCTGCTCCGCATACTTCAGTGAGCTCCTCGTCGATCGTCGCGGCGCGCGGAAGGGATTCCCTGCTGGGGTACTACACGAACTGCTGAAGCTTCACGCACACTTGTATTCCCGGGAGCGCGCGCCGGAAGAGTAGGACGGGAAGAAACGATCCGCCCGCTCGAATTATTTTTGTGGCTATTGCAACGCGGGATTTCGCTCGAAGAGTAGCGCCCACTAAATGAAGGCCTCGAGCGTTGACACGACGCCAGCGAAGCGCATGGCGACGCCGATTCCTTGAAAGGATGCTGACGACCTATTTTCAACATCGTTGCTATGATGGCCGCACCAACGAGCGGCCCCAACTTTGCCTAGGAGCTGCAACGACCCGTCCGAGCGTCTCCGTGTCTCATCGCGACGTTAACGCGCACCCAGGGCAGTCCTGGAGCCCTCAATGGCGGCAGTCGCCGAAGGAAGGGAGAACAACATGCACATTGTCTGGACCATCCTAGTCGGCTTCGTCGTGGGACTCATTGCGAAGCTGCTTACGCCCGGTTCCGGACCTGGCGGTTTCTTTTTGACCGCTGCTGTTGGCATCGCCGGCTCTCTCATCGCCACGTATGTCGGGCACTTTCTCGGCTGGTATCAAGCCGGACAATCGGCGGGTTTTATTGGTGGGTTGGTCGGCGCCATCGTCCTGCTAGTGGCCTATCATTTTCTTTCTAGACCGCGCTCGTATTAACTCTTGCCGTGGATCGTCTTCGGCATTGCGGCGAGCCAGCGACCAACTTGCTCCACTTCGCAGGCTCCTGATAGCGGATCGATCGCTGTAACCGCCGCAGCAATACGTGAGGTAATCATCACCGACGGTGGCCGCGGCGATCGCCCATCGCATTTCCGGGGGGGGGACGGTTGACCGTATCCGAGCGCAGGTCGATTGGCGTTGCCGCGAGACCCCTAAGCCCAGTTGACCTAGTATACGAATCAACGGGACGGAACATCTGAGGACTGGAACCCGTGGGAAATACTGTGCGGAACGAGCAGCGTTCAGAATCAATCTTCCGGATTCTGTTTGGATCTAGGGAAAAAGATCCGGCAGGCGTCATTCCCGAATTCATTTACACCGCACTGCCTTATATCTACGTTTGCGCCGGACTGCTTACCATCGTCGTTCTGCGCGACTGGATAGCTGCGATCAGTGCCTTGGCATGGACTTTGGCTGCTGGCATCGTCTGGGTGCGCCGCTATCGATATCGTTCCCCATTCAATCGTTCCGGTGGGCGTATCGATGTGCCGACGGTCATGGATGAGGATGGACCTGGCAAAGAGCTAGTGCCGATTCTCTGGCAACCGTCATTCGAGTGCGGGCATTCCATTATCGACGCGCAACACCGCCGACTGTTCGGCCTTGGCAACAAACTCGTCAAGGCTGTATTGACGAACAAGTTGCTGGGAGACATAGCGTGGCTTCTCGACGAACTGGTCGATCACATTACCGACCATTTCTGTACTGAAGAGGCCGTGCTGGTCAAGGCGAAGCATCCCGTCTCCAAGGAACATCGGGAAGTTCACCGCGCACTGTTGTCCAAGGCGGCGGATCTTCGTGATCGGTGTCGCAGTCGTGAGTTGCTCGCCGGTGAACTTGTTGGCTTCATCGTCTACGACGTCATAACAGACCATATCAGCAAAGAAGCCGTGGAGTTCTCGAGTTCGTGGTCTAGACGACATTCACGGAAAAAGCACGCTAGGCGGAATTCGCGCCGGCATGTTCCGTAGCGGAAGGTATCGCAGATTCGAACGGCAGCTTCCATCGGGTCAAATGCCGCGTCCGGCTCCGCACGATGTCGGCAGGGCCGCGACCGAGCACCGGCAAGTCGGTCCGCGCGCGCTCGGCCGGTCTCAAAGAGCTCCTAAAGACCGATGCCGCCTATGCCCAGCGCTATTTGGAACTCACGAGCAAGGTGGCGACATCAACCTACACCGAAGTACACGAGAACTACCCGCACACCTCGTGGAGGAACCGAAAGTGGGTAGCGAACCAGCGTGGCATCGAATGGAATCCCTCCATGAAAAGCTTCAAGGGGTTCTTGCTGATCATGGGCCCTATGCCACGGCCAGGAATGACCCTGGACCGCATCAATTTCAAGGGGCCCTACTCTCCCCTTAACGTTCGCTGGGCTACGCGGCGAGACCAGGACAACAACAAGGGGGACAACATCCGGATTCCGGTACGCGGCAAGCTCATGACCATCACCGAGGTAGCGGAGTTCTCAGGAAAAATCTACGACGCTATTCGGATGGGCATCAAACGACACGGTTATGCGTGGGCGGCTGATCTTGTCGCAACCGTTTCCTTCGGTCTACAAGAAGAGACGGCGTGGCAGTTTTCCGAGCCCGGCCGGGCGGAGCTAGAAGCGGAGCTTCTTTATGCAGTCGGTACTGCACCCTGCCTGAAGGGAGCGATGATTGGTACCCACTCGGTGTTCATGTACCCGCGTCCGCTGAACCACGGCGCTGGTTTGTGCCCCCACCGCGTCGTGAACCAATAGCCCAGAGAATCGAAACGCATGACAAACCGGTGTCATGGCATGACCCTTCGCCGAAGCCGAATCCGACGAAGTCACGTCCACCGCCGAAATGGCTTCAGGCCGTAATCAAGGTAGAAGAGGACGCCATCATGTCAGAGATGTTTGTCCACTCAGCATTTCACGACGGATAAAAGCATGCCGATATACATTCGTGATCAGAAACATGGGCTAGTAAGGGCGTATCCAGGAGGTCCGTTGCTGACATTCGCCGATCATCACGCCTTCCTTCGTGCCCTTGACGATAATGACGGCGACAAACTTGAGGGACTCGCTCCGCCACTCTATGGTTCTTTTCTCAAGATGCCGGCTTCAGCATGCGCCAACGTCGGTCTGCCGGCGGGCAGTACCTACGCAGCGGCGGTTCGCGCGATGTTTCCCGATTATTGCCCGCAACCGGCGCGCGATGTCAGAGGCTGATGTCGCCCGACATGAAGTTCGATCCTGAGGCGCAATCGAATTGAACTGGAACAGGCAATCGGTTGTCGGGTGCACGGGAGTCGGTCCTCGGAGGTGTCACGGGCCTTTACACTGTGAGTCCACGATACACCACGATGCTCAAGTGACGACCGAGGCAATACGCGACGAATTCGTACGTGCCCGAATCGGGGGTAAGTCGATCTCGCTGAAGGAATTGGCGGCACGCCACGGCCGCAGTCACGACGCCTTGCGTCAGGCAGCCAGCAAGGGACAGTGGACCAAGTTGGCCACGCTGGCATGTGCCGAGCGGGGCGCCGCAGTGGCCGAGAAGATCACGCAGCAAAACGCGCTCACCGCCTGTGTGTTGGAGCAAGCGGTGGAGCACGAGGTGCAAGTTCGGGAGCGTCACGCTCGACTTGCTCGCTCCCTCCAGCAAGTGGCAGTTGAGCGGCTCATGACGCTCACTGCAGGTGAACTATCGGCCAAGCTGGCCATCGAGTTGCTGAAGACTGGCATCGACGTTGAAAGAGCGGCACTCGGGTTAGCCGACATGCGTTCTCCGGCCGAGCACAACGATGGTGAAGACCGTTCGGTTCTCCAGGAAGCGGTACGTGAGGCCCAGGACATACTGCTGAGACATGCGCGATCGCGAGACCTCGAATAGGCGCCGCGAGATGGTGTGTCCCCGCACTTTACGGCCACCGTTGTCACGGGGCAAAACGTCGGCTCCGACTGCAATCAATTGCAGTGACCGGGTCGCTACCAGCGCAATGGAAAGGGGACTCTAGCCATGTTCGTGACGCCTTTGTATGCTGGCTTTCTGACGCTCTGGTTCGTGCTATTGAGCGTGCGGGTGATGAATCTGCGACGCGGCGTGCCTTTCGGCGACAAAGGCGACGTTGGGATCACTCGCATCGTCCGTGCGCAAGCCAACTTCGCCGAGTACGTGCCGCTCGCCTTGTTGTTAATGGGCTTTCTGGAGGTCACCCGGTATTCGATCTACTTATTGCATGCACTCGGCCTGATCCTCGTTGTTGCTCGGCTCCTGCACGGCCTTGCGCTGTCGTTTGGCTGGCAACCTCGCTTCGGTCGCGTTGTGGGTGCGGGCCTCACGCTCATCGTGCTGCTCATCGAAGCGGTGCTCTGTCTCTACCAAGGCTTCAGGGGTCAATGGATTTGGGTGCAGTGAATGGGTTGTGATGTCACGGCCATGACGCAGATTTTGGTGGGCACCTCATCGTGGACCGACAAAACGCTCGTCGACAGTGGGAAGTTCTACCCAGCCAGTGCCAGGACACCGGAAGGCCGCCTCCGCTTCTACGCAGCGCAATTCCCCATCGTCGAGATCGACAGCAGTTACTACGGCATCCCCTCAATCGAGAATGCCCAGCGCTGGGTGGAGCGCACTCCACCAGGCTTCGTCTTCAACATCAAGACGTATCGGCTCTTTACTCGGCATCAAACGCCCGTCATCAGCATGGCGAAGAAAATGCGGGAGGCGCTCGGCCCGATGCCCAAGAGCAACGTCTACGACAAGGATGTGCCGGATGAGATCAAGCTCGAACTGTGGCGCCAGTTTCGCGCGGTGCTCGAAGTGCTGAGGGATGCAGGGAAGCTCGGTGCCGTTCACATGCAGTTTGCCCCGTGGGTGGCGTTTCATCCGGAGACCTTCGACTACCTCGACCATTGCCGGGCGATGCTCGCGGGGTTCACCGTTGCAGTCGAGTTCCGCAACAAGACGTGGTTCGACACCGAGAAGCACACCGCCCGCACGCTGGCGTTCGAACGCGACAACGGATTCGTCAACGTCGTGGTGGACGAGCCGCAAGGCATCGCCAATACCATCCCCTCGGTGTGGGAGGTCACCAACCCGACGCTAAGCGTCGTGCGACTGCACGGTCGCAACCACGGCACCTGGAATCGCAAAGGGTTGAAGGCGTCTTCGCAGCGCTTCGACTACGACTACAACCAAGAGGAGCTGAAGGAGATCGGTGGACAGGTCCAGAAGATCGCCCGCAAGGTCGAAACCACACACGTACTTTTCAACAACAACTACCAAGATCAGGGCCAGCGTGGCGCTCGTGCATTGAGCGCTATCCTGGTGACATCCAAGTAAATGGCAGCTTTCGGCTGAAGCATAACGCCGTCCAATTCACCCCTAAGCAGACGCGCATTCCTGTCGCGGCAAGTGTCAGAGACCGCGAAGCTTCATTCCTGAAGCGTTCAAGCATCGCAAATTGGCTCATTTGCCGGCACAATTACGCGTCGCTCGACGGATTGGGAATTTACTGGCGTCCGACACGAAGGTCGCCAGATCGCAAGGAACTTGCACGCCGGAAGGATGATACCCGCTTATGCGGCGCGATCTTGCCCAACCCGGGAAAGTACGGCCTCGAAAGCGCCGAGGCGCCCGGCGTAGCGTTCGTCCGCCACTTTCTTGACGGCCTGCGGCGCCACGCGCGGCGAGCCGGAATTGAACGGGGGATGCGGATCGTATTCGAGGGAGAGTTGCACGGCCTGCGCGATGTCGGGCCCGGCGATCTCCGCCATTACGGTGAGTGCGAAATCGATACCCGCGGTGACACCGCCGCCAGTGAATCTGTTCCCATCGCGAACAACGCGCTCTTTCACCGGGATCGCGCCCACGCGTGGTAGCAGATGGTGAAACGCCCAATGTGTCGTCGCCATCTTGCCGTGCAGAAGGCCCGCGGCGCCGAGGACGAACGCGCCGGTGCAGACGGACGTGACATAGTTCGCACCCGCGCCTTGGCGGCGTACGAAATCCATCGTCTCGTCATCCTCCATCGCCTGCACGACGCCAAATCCACCCGGTATGCAGACAAGATCGAGCGCTGGACAATCTGCAAACGTCGTCGTCGGCATGAACTTGAGCCCCGAATCCGATGCGACGGGTTGAAGCGTCTTCGCCGCGACATGCGTGCTCGCGCCCGGCAGCCGCGCCAGCACCTCCAGCGGCCCGGTGAAATCGAGCTGCGTGAGGGTTGGGGAAGATCACGAATCCTATTTGCATGGGATTTCCCTCCGTGCCGCGATCCTGTCCCGCGATAGCCTCAGGGCCACTTCGTGCCATGCAGCGCCTTCACTGTGCGGGTAGTCGGATTGGGTATCGGTGAGCATCAATGGCAAGCTTACGGGATCATTGGCGGACTGCAAACTTCACTCCGGCATCCGCCCCCGAGAAGATCAGCCGCCAGACTTGGGGCGTAAGGGGTTGTCGTTGGGACCGGCGGCTGGCGGCCAAGGGCTGCCGTTCGCGCACTGCAGAATGGGTAGCAAAGCAGACGTCGATTCTAGCATACCGAAGAGGGTTTCTTAGCCCGCAGATGCGGATCATTGGACTTGCCGCGCCCACTCCGACTGAGAATGCCTCTGCGTCCTGGCTGCTGCGCCCCGCTCCTAGCGAACTGCCCGCTTGGCCCTTTTGTCAGCTACTCTGCAGCCTCTGATCTCCGGAGGGGTGTCCAATGAGATTTTGGCTTCTGCCTTTATTGCTGCCGATTTGCGCCGTCGCTCAGCAGTCTCCCCCGTCTTCGCATTTGCTTGGCTATGCGGAAAGCAGCTACGTGATCAAGAATTTTCAGTTCCGCTCGGGTCAGTCGCTGTCGGAACTTCGCCTCGCCTACGTAACTCTCGGCACGCCGCAAAGGGATGCGGCGGGGCGGATCCGCAATGCCGTGCTTCTTGTGCACGGAACCGGCGACAGTCACGAAACGTTCCTCGAAGCCGACATTGCAAACTTTCTGTATGGTCCGGGCCAAGCGTTGGACCTCCGAAAGTTCTACCTAGTTATCCCTGATGCTCTCGGTCACGGGAAATCGAGTAAGCCGAGCGATGGCATGCGAGCGAGGTTCCCGAACTACGGCTACGAAGACATGGTCGCGGCCGAATACAAGCTTGTCACGGAGGGGTTCGGGATTCGTCACTTGCGATTGGTCATGGGCGAATCCATGGGCGGAATGCACACGTGGCTGTGGGGCATTCGCTATCCGGACATGATGGACGGATTGGTGCCTTTGGGCTGCTATCCTGTTCAAATCGCGGGCCGCAACTGACTGTGGCGGCGCGTCATAGTCGAGGCGATTCGAAACGATCCCGACTGGAAAAACGGCGACTACACGAAACAGCCACGCGCGTGGGCGGCCGTTAGCGGCATTGTCGGCGTCATGGTCACGAGCCCGCTATTTCTGCAGGCGAAGTATCCGACGCGGGCCGCCGTCGACGCTCGGTATGATCAGAATGTTCAGTCGGCGCTCCGAAATGATGATGCGAATGACGAGCTCTACGCCTATTCGGCCTCGAGCGATTACGATCCCGCGCCGGAACTAGAAAAGATAAGAGCCAAGTTGTTGGCAATCAACTTTGCCGACGACGAAATCAATCCTCCGCAACTACGGATCCTGGAACGCGAAATGCCGCGGGTCAAGAACGGCCGATTCGTCATCGTCCCGGCCACCGAGAAGACAAATGGCCACCTGACAGCCGGGCACGCCGAGTTCTGGCAGGCACAGCTCACAGAGTTCATGGAATCCCTGGGGGGCGATACGACTCAGTGATTGAACCGGCAGCTTTCGTGTCCGCCAA
>CATPCN010000447.1 GCA_955652855.1 uncultured Chthoniobacterales bacterium
ATCCAATGCAGTCTCACGGGAAGTCGCTATTCGGGAGGCCTAAGCGACAGATCTTTGCTGAGAGGCTGCTAGATCTGAATTCCGACGTGAACTGAAGAGCTAATCTCAGATCGTCCACCTCCCAAGTTTAAGTGTGCTCTCGGACTAAAACAACGAATTTGGAGTAGCCAGAGAGGTGGGCAGCCCCTTGAACGATTGTGTTTTCGAACTTTTCTGTTCGCGGGAGAGATCGACGAGGTAACCTGAGGTTTGACTCGTTTGCAATGGCTGATCTTCCCACCCTGGAAATGTCCGCCGCGGTCGAATGGATGTGGCTTTTTAATTATGGTCCCGAATGCGATTCTAGTTCCATTTCACGTTATACGAATTTAGGGCCTTGGCTTGCGACACAATGGAAGAGGGTGGTGCAATGAGAAACTTGGCAATGAAAAGAGTCGTTCTCGCCGTTGTCATTGGCAGCTGGGTACATGCGCAGGACCGAGACTGGACAAACGATGGTTGCGGTGCCTTGGGTTGTCGGTCTCTGACGCCTCAACCTGATGACCCTTATGGGAACGGTTTAGGGATTTTTCATACGCCTTCAAGGGTCTACCAGCCGGAAGAAAACCACTTCAGGGAACCCGATTGGCACTTTCGTGCCCCCGAAGAAGTGTATAGACCGACGTATACGGTTCCTCCACCGTTTACTCCAGCCCCCGACTTTTTCAGGCCGGATATTTCCCATTCCGCGCCAGTTCCGGGATTTGGAGAACCTGTTGTTTCTCATTCGAAGCCTGTAGCCGCTGAACGCTCGACCCCCAACTTCTTCGAGCCCGTCGCCGGCTTTTTCAAGGCAGTCGATGGATTCTTTCGGTCTTCTTCTTCCTCCGAGAGCGACGGGGGGCATTTTGCTACTGTCAAGAGCTTCTTAGCCACCACAATCTTCGAGCCGCTCCAACAGCGAACGCCCGATCTAATCGCTTCAGCGGGTACGCACTTCGAAGCAGTGCGCAACTTCTTTGCGACCAACATTTTCGAACCGACCATGCATATTTTCGGCTCGTCCAATGACGGGCAGGTCAAATTGGGTCGCTCGGCCCAAGATGACGCTCTCTTTCGCCGAGCTTTCTTGATGGTGGGCGAAGAGCGGACGTTTACCGAGGCGTCGGCGTTCCCGGGCAGGACACCAACACCTCAAGATGACTCCGCCTTTCTTCGTCAGGCGTATGCCATGTTGGGTGGCCAGAAAGTCTCAGCGGGGCCAAACTGCTTCGTCGCTGGCACACCAGTCCAAGTTCCATTTGCCGAGGGACCTTCACAGACGAGAGCAGGCCCGGGAGGGGTCTCCATAAGAGCCATTGAGACGATCTCAGCAGGTGATTTCGTCCTGGCTAAAGATCCAGTCAGCTCCAATATTCAGCCTCGTAAGGTTCTTCGGGTTACGAAGCGCGTTGCGCCTGAAGTCATTAAAGTGTTCCTATCGTCCGATGCTCCTAGCCCGGTCATAGAAGAAATAACGGCTACCCCCGAGCACTCATTCTACGTTGCCGGGCGAGGATTCATTCCCCTTGGCACCCTGGGCATCGGCACAGAGATCGTTACGCGCGCTGGGCCGCGCCTTGTAATCAGATCAGTTGACCGGCAGGTCAGTGAATCCGGCTTTGCCGTTTACAACTTCGAGGTCGAATCCGACCATACGTATTTTGTTGGACACGCCGCGGGTGGGCTGTGGGTCCACAACGGCGATTGTCCTAAAAACAATGCACCGACTGAATACGTTAACCTTGCCGATCAACGAGCAACCAACCACGTCTTAATCGGGGAAATTTACTTGAGATCAAACGGCATGCCGATTGGCACTGGCGGGGGGCATTCTTTTGGATTAGGCATACCGGGCAAAAGCGAATTTCCGGCTAGTTGGAGCGACGATAAAATCATGCACACTATTTCGGATGTCGCAACCGACCCTACGTCCAGAGTCACGATGCAAGGTAGAACAACAAAAATTGAAGGAGTAAGAGAAGGTTTGAACATAAAGGTACTTGTTAGAGATCAAAGGATCGTCAGTGGATATCCTACAAACGTTCCGAAAAACCCATAGGTGAATCGTCTCGTGAGCACGTTAACGACAATTAGGGACGAGTTGTTGAGCCTTGGCGAGATTTTCTCGCAGCCGCCTATCAGCTGTAGGTCAGTCGCAGACGGATATCGAGACACGATTATGGAATTCGTTCGGGAGCATGAATTTGACTTAGCGCTACATGCCGCTTGTGACTATCTCTTAGAGGTGCCTTGCATGCTTAATGTCAACATTTTAGACCAAGTTGAGCGTCTTCACACGATGATGAAAATAGAAGACGACTGCGTGAAGCGTCTTGGGCTCTCTTGGCCCGCAACGAGCAACCGTGACTGAACCCTGACCTGATCTTCTTATTCTATGAAGACCCTCCGCCTAGCGTTCGGGCTAACCGCTAGCGTCGTTCTGATCGGATTCATCGCGCTTCTCTTTAAGGCACCTCGTCTCCCCCGACGTTCACCAAGTGCGAATCTTCTCTGCGTCGCAACACCGCCGGACGCGGACGTGGCGGGGTCCATTTTAAAGGCAAATGGGGGGCATCAGCGGCTATTTGGGCTGCTGACCAAGCGCTATCAGCTCCAAGAAACCAGCATTGAATCCCGGGTTAATCCAGATTGCCGGGTTGCGGTCGTGAAGACTACGTTCCAGAAATCTATGACCGAAGCCGCCGTTGACGTGATGAGAAAGTTTCTCGACGTAGGTGGCAGCGTATTTGTCATTGGTATCTCCGGAACTGATTCATTGCTTGCCGACTTCGGTAGTTCTTGGGAGCGACGCGTTGTTTTCGGCAATGCGGGAATCTCTGCGGGAGATCGTCAGGTAGCACTCGTTCAGCACAACAGCGAGCATCAAATAACCGATACGCCCAGCGTCGCTGGAGCGTGCTGGCGATGCGTGCCTCTTAAATACTCAGCTAAGGCCAACATCAATATTCAACCGCTGTTGACCACGACAACCGATTCCTTCGCGGTGTTGTTCCGGGTGCCTTCTGATCTGGAAAGGATCAAAGCGCAAATCGTTGAGTATGACGTCACGAAAGAAGACACTAGGGGGCCGTTTCTGATTGCACTGGCTGCCGAGCGTCGGTGGGGAGACAGCGCCCCGATTCGGTTAATTGTCACTTCTGATGAGGAGATGTTGGGTAACGATCGGGATGAGAGTCCGGCGACCATTGCCAAAGAGGTTTTCACCGTGAGGGCCATAGATTGGTTAATGGGGAAACCGCCTCAACCCGAATCGGTTAAGGTTCCGAACATACATCCCACCCCGCAGCAGTCAACGCCAGCACCGAACGAAAGCGCTGCCACGACGGAAGGGGGCACGGCTGCCAGTGCTCCTGAGACGTTTGGATTGACGGAGGGTGAAAAGGATTTCCTTATAGACCCTTCAAAGCAATGGACGCAAACACGTGTCTGGGTCAAGAAAGGCATGCGATTAAAGATCGAGGCTTCTGGTACGGTGCGACCATCAGCGGATTCTGAACTTTGTGAACCGGAGCCAGACTTCAGGTGTCTTCACCTCTTGTTAAAGGGCCAGGCGTATACAATGCCTAGCGCTTCCTTCATGACGTTGATTGCAAAAATTGGGGAAGATGGCGAGCCTTTCAAGGTGGGCGCACGGCTTGAAGGAACGGTGAATTTCGATGGCTGGATCTTTCTCGGCGCAAATGGACTTTTTAAAGACGGCGCGAACCCTAACTATACAGGCGGGTTCAGAGTGAATGTTTCCAGTTATCGCTGAGCAACACTTCTCACCACTTCTCGCCTGCTCGTTTCCCCGCTTTACGGTGAAAGATAAAATCTGTTGAACTAAGGGCCAGTCAGGAAATTACTAAAACAACTTGAGATAATTTTGTTTATACTCGTCGTGGAAATGAACCACGAGGACATTCAGCAGCGCTTCCGCTCCTTGTCGGTCTTCTTGGACGAACGGATGCGGTGTTAGTGGCAGACGCCGAGAGCGATGCCATCGGATACGGGGGGCGTATCCGCAGTCGCACGTGCTACGGGCGTGTCACGCCGAGCAATCACCGAAGGATTAAAGGAACTGCGTCAACAGAAGGTCGGTTGAGGGAGCGGCTGTCGAGAAAGATCTTGCGGTTGTTTAAGCGCTTTCTCGATGAGCGGGCAAGTGATCTGACGCTCTTGCCGAAAAGTCTGTTTGGTTCAGCGGTTCGCTATGCACTTAACCGCTGGGGCGGGACGCAGTAGAACCTTCGATCCGCGAGCGTCGGCATTTACAGCTCGTCTTCTCTGGTATAGATGCTGTCCCTGCTGATGGCTTCGTCGGACAAGACCGGCTGCTGAGGGAAGCTGTCGATGAGGGCTTCGAACTCGCGTTCCCATTCCTCGTGGCTCATGGCCGACACTGAAGTCAGCGCGGCCCGTGCGCTGGCTTGCAATTCAACAATCTTTTTGAGGTAGTCCTGGAGTGACAAACCTTTGGCCTTCGCTTGGACCACGAGTTGCGCTTCGACTTCTGGGCGGAGCTCCAAGGTGACGGTCATTTTTCAGCCCTCGTTTCTTCTATC
>CATPCN010000448.1 GCA_955652855.1 uncultured Chthoniobacterales bacterium
ACAAACCGAAACGCATGGTCGAGCATCAGAGATTTCAGCTCACGATTATAGGAGCCTCCCCAGAACGCTCTTTCCAGAAACGTCCAGCCGATTTCGACTTCGCTTTCGGCCGGCTTGTAGTCGTGGTACCGCGAGCTCCCGATGATTCTTCCAGACTTTAGATCAAGGACCACGAAGGCGCCTTTAGATTCGATCGCCCCGTCGAAAAACTTCTGAAAGACTTCTCGTTTGTACCGGCCGGGTTCGGGATGCTGTTCCCATATCAAAGGATCGCTGGCAGCCTGGAACAGAGGCTCGAAATCGTCCAGGCGGATGGGACGTAACTCAATCAGACTGCCCCGCAGCGATGGTTGAAGATCAAATTCCATGATCGTTTCCAGTCTAGCGGACTAAAGAAATCTGGTAGCATCCTGGATTAATTTAGCCAAGTCGTGAATGCGCGGAGTAGCACCCGGTCGATGTTCTGGGTGGTGTTTCCGATGAACTTCTCGGTGGACTGCGGGAGGAAAATGGTGCGCCGCCAGATCGAAATTGACGAAGATACCGATCGCATCCCGGGTGACCGGCGTTTTGCAGCCAATTTTCAGTTTGCAGGCATAGGATCGTAACAGGAGACTCTCATGACCCGTACGCTCACCATCTTCTTATCGATCGCCGCCCTGGCTTGCACCGCTCTGGCCGCCGCGAAATCGCTACAGTTGAAAGACCTTCCGCCGGCCGTCCAGAAGTCCGTGCAGGACGCCCTCAAGGGCGGCGAGATCAAGAACATCGTCAAGGAAACGGAAAAAGGCGTTACACAGTATGAAGTCGAATCTGTGCTGAATGGCAAGCATCGCGACTTCAATGTGGACACTAAAGGCAATGTGATCGTAGTGGAGGAGGAGACCTCCATCGAGAGCATCCCCGCCGCCGCCAAAGCAACCATCATGAAGAAGGTCGGCGCCGGACAACTCGGCCTGGTGGAAACCTTCACCAAGCCTGGCAGCGAAACCATGTACGAAGCCGCTTGGAAGGACAAGGCCGGCAAGAAGCACGAAGTCCTGGTAAAAGCGGACGGTACCGAGACCAAGGACTAAAGCGAAAGAGCCTGCCGTACATTGCTGGGGCTTCTGTATTCGCTCCGCCGTCTGCGTCTTCCCGCCGTAAACCCCATATTCGGTCAGATCACGCAGATTCGAATTGCGCGGGCGGACTCCGGCCAAATAAACTTCACGCCGGGCCGAATTCCCGGAGGATTTCGTCATGGGAAATCACTTTCCCGGCGCGAGCTTCGTCACGCACGCGAAGGATCGCCGCGACGCCGGCTTCGGTTAGCGGTTCGTCATCCGGCGGTGCCGGCAAAGCTGCCCGGTACGCCGGATTGACCGCCAGGCATTCCAAGAACTGCTTGGCCGCAGGCAGGTCGTCTTCTGGAATCCGGTCAACCAGATCGTGAATTGTGTCGCAACTCAACAAGCGTGGCCTTAGAACCGGATTCTTAGGCCGAATTGGGCGGCTCGCGGCAGGCCCGTGCCGGTTGGAATGGACGGGCGAACCGCGCTGAAGCTCGCGAACGAACTGGCGCGATCGACACCCGCCAGCGCGCGGTTTCCAGCGGTGTTCAAAAGGCCACCGTTCGAGCCAAGCTTGAACCCTCCGGTGGGGTTGCCGGAAGCGTCGGCGTTCACCGTGGTCAGCGTCCCATTGAAGGCACTGCCCGGAAAGCCGGCCGAACCCACCAGATTCGAGATGTTGAACACGTTGAACATCTGGGCGGTCAGCTCAATGGATAACTTCTCCCGGATCTTGAAATCCTTGGCGAGCTGCAGGTCCTGCGAGATGAACGAGTCACCGAAACGGACGCTATCGGGAACTTCCAACAGGAACGGCGCGCGGCCGCCGCGGGGCAACGGCCTACCGGCGATCGACTGGTTGTAGGCAACGATCAACGAGTTCAGCTTCTGCACAGAATCGACATCGCGCCCCAACGAACCGCGGCTGGTACCGGGCAACAGGCTCCCATTGATGCCGTTACCGAGCAAATCCGCCGACCCGACCAGGATCGAAGCCGGCAACCCGCTGTACCAAGTGGAGATCAGCGAGGCGCGAAACCCCGCCGGCAAATTGGCCACGCCGTTCAACACCAGGCGTTGAGTCCGATCCAGCGAACCCGGACCGAAATTCGCCTTCCCGTTGCGGTTGACCAATGCGCCGCCGCCAAGCCCCAGGCCATCCGGCACGGTGGTTTGAAAGCGCGAGAGCGCGTAGGACGCGGTGTATTGGAAGTGGCGCGAGAAACGCTTGTCCAAGCGCACGGTGAGCGCTCGATATCGTGAATAGCCGTCGGAGTTGACGACCGTAATCTGCTTAGCCGGTTTGGTGCCGTCGCCCAGGGTGATGGGCGCGCCGTTGCCGGGGAAAATATTGGCCCCGTCGATGTCGCGCGTAAAATCGTGTACGCTGCGCGAATAAATAAAGTTGACGTCGACGACCGTGTCCATCGGCAGCTCTCGCTGCACACCCGCGTTGTACTGCATGCTGTACGGCGTGCGGAGATTGTTATTAATCACCAGACCGGTCCCGGTCACCTGCAGCGTAGGCACGGTCAGTGGCGGAGCGTTGATATACACCGCCTGTCCGGCGGCGACGATGGGCAAAGCGTTCTTCAAAGTGCCGGTCAACGCGGGCGTGAAGTCAAACGTGCTGGTTCCGGCTCCACGGCTAAAGTCGAAGAAACCCGAGCTTCCGGCCGCGAGCGTTACGGTATCGTTGCCGGAGTTGAACGGCGCCAGGCTGGCTCGTTCGTTGGTGACCAGATTGCTGACCTCCTGCGCATAGTAAAGACCGAAGCCGGCGCGAATCGCGGTCTTGTGATCCTTGGACGGATCCCAGGCGATTCCGAAATGCGGCGCGAAATTCTTGGTGCTGAGGGGCGTTGCCGCAGTGCCGCGCGGCAGGAGCGGGTTCACGATTTGGGGTTTCTGGAGGTCGTTATCCACCGGATGAGTATCCACTTCGTAGCGCACGCCGTAGGCGACGGTAAGGTTGGGACGCAGGCGCCACTGGTCTTCGGCGTATCCGGAAAACCGAGTGTTGCGGTAGCTGTTGTCGGGCGTGGCTGGAAGGCGGATGCCCTTCTTGTTACCGATCACGATCTGCACGATGGTGGCATTGAGCAGGTCGGCGAGGTTGGGCTGTGCGGGCGCGTTGACGGTAATCCGTGGGAACCCGACCGCGAAGTTGAAGACGCTTAGCTGTCGATAAGTGACGCCTCCCCCGAACCGAATGGTGTGGCTACCGCGGTTGTAGACCAGATCGTCGCGGTACTGATTGAAATATTCCTCGGTTCCCTGCGGCGTGTTGCTGTCGGGTCCGGCGACGAGCGACCCGTCGCTGGTGACAATCTGGAAATTCTCCGCGCCGGGCACGGCGAACTGTTGGGCGGCGGAGGGCGGCCGCTGGATCCGGTTCCGGAAGTTGGTCACGGCCATGCGGAATCCGTTGGTGAAGCGCGGGGTGATGACCGTGTCCCAGCCCATGGCCCACTGGTCCGTCACATCCGAATTGACGTTGCCAGTGGACGGGGCCGTGTTGCCACCGAAGCCGCCGAAATTGGAATCTTCATTGCGGGTCCAGCGAAAAAAAGTCTGATTGTTGGCGTTTACCTGCCAGTCGCCGCGGACGCTCGAGGAGGTCTGATCGTACGGCGCTGCGTACGAGCTGAGACTTGGGAAATACGGCGTGGCGACGGAAATCGCCGAAGCCTCGCGCGTTTTCTCGAAATTGCCGAAGAAGAAAAGTTTGTCCTTAATTACACGGCCACCCAGGCCCGCGCCATACTGCTCCCGGTCGAAGGGTGGCTTCACCGCGGTGAAATTAGGCCGGGCGGCGAAGTCCGATCCACGGCCGAAGGCGAACGCGCTGCCGTGATACTGGTTGGAGCCTGATTTAGTGATGACGTTTACGCCGCCGGTGGCAGTGATGCCGGTAGAGGCGTCGGCGTTCGACGTGGACACCTGGAACTCTTGGATAGTTTCCTGCGAGATGTTCAACGTAGTGGTACCGACGTGCTCATCCACGACGTCAACGCCATCGAGCGTGATGCGCGCTTCTCGCCCCTGCCTTCCGGCGATCGAGATGCCGGTGTAGCGCGTCTTAGTGGGGTCGAAAGTCTTGCCGTCCTGGATTTCGACACCCGGCTCGAGACGCGCCAATTCCAGATAATTGCGGCCGTTGAGCGGGAGCTGGTCGATCTGCTTGGTGGTGACCACGCCACCGATAGTGGTGTGCTCGGTGTCGACACGAACAGCTTCGCCGCCGACCTGGACCTGAGTGCTGGCCGTGCTAAGCGCGAGCCCGATCTCGACGTGAGCGGTCTGGCCGATTTCCACGGTGACCTTTTGCACGGTTGCCGCCGCGAAACCCGGCGACGTGACCTGAACGTTGTAATCGCCCGGCTGGAGTGTGGAAAGCAAAAAATACCCTTCGCCGTTGGTGCTAGTGATGCGCACCGCGGCGGTGGCGGCCGACGTAGCCCTAACTTCCGCTCCGGCAACGACTGCGCCGGATGGGTCTTTTACGACACCGGAAATGTTGCCGATGGGCGCTTGTCCGGCGAGCAGCCAAGCGAAGAGAAGGACGGAAGCCGCTATTCGCAGCCATAGATGTTTGGTATCCAAAGCGAATCCCCCAAATTACGAATACTTCCAGGATACTGGTTAGACGTGGGTCCTTTGGGAAAGGGTAGGGAAGAATTGCGGCCTACCGCGTTCACACATTGAATTCGTTGGATGGGCGAAAACTAATACCTAGAGTAGATGCGCCCGGGCGTGGCTCCCTGCCTAGCGGGGACAGCAAGCGGGCTAGGGGAAATTGGCCGCAGACTGACATACAGCAAAAAGCAACGAGGGCAAGTCTGCAAAATAGTCGGCAAGCGGTTCGACGTGAACATGATACTGAGCCCAATCCAGCACTTCCACCTGCTCAGGTCTTGCACGAAGCACAATCCCCCAAAAGCCATCCTTCGCTGGGCTAAATGCGTGCTTTTGGGCGGTTCGAGCCACTAACTGTTTGAGATGTATGTCATCCCGTCCAAGACCGATAAACAGACAGACGTGGGCTTGCATCGCAACTTCCATCCGTTGATTCCATCGACTGTCGCGACTCTGTTCTAAATAGCTCCGCTCATCAAACACTAAGAAGGTGCTCTTAACACGGAAAGGCGACCCAGGTGACGGCAAGAAGCCATGCGGATGGTGCACGAGCACGTCAGCTGGCTCAATCCAAAATTTCTCGTCAATCACAGGTTTTGCGATGATCCCGAAGTAGCGCAAGTACCTTTCAAGGATGTCGTCGAAGTTTAATGTGAACACTTCAGTCACACGACCCCGACCACTGTGGGAAACCAGAGCGCCAATTCCAGACAGAGTTGGATTACTCCGAATCGCCGCAAAGTCTAGAACAACCCCTTGATACAGTGCGCCCTGAACTAGCATTTGAAAGTCGCTGAAGCTCTTTCCTTGGGCCAACACTTTGTTCTTGAAGTCCTCGGCCTGCTGGATGTAATTCGATCCTGCCGGCTGATTCCAATCTTCGGCAGCGTAAAGGCTGGCCATCAGCGTCGGCCACGTAGGAAGGCCGATCGCCGAAGCACCTGAATTAATAAGTTCCCTGCTAACGCCAGCTCCGAGAAAAATAGCGAGCCTGCCCTTTTGCAGGGCTTCACTAAGGTACTCAACTACGTAACCTCGGTCACTGAAGTCAGTCTTGCTCATGGCCTATGTGGTCCTTTTCATCTAATAAAGCCGAACCTGTTCAGGCTGCGGAGGAGCCCTTCAACCTCCTTGAACCGCTCTTTCTGCCCGTGCGCCGATCCCGGCACTACGAATGAAAGAAAACCAGTCTTTCCGAGTCTCAATACTTCAAAGCTACCAGGGAATCCCTGCTCACCCGACGTCTTGCGTCGTAGACTGCAGTTTCGAAAACGGACTAGCGGGATAGCTGTAGTGAACAAGGAGACTGACGCGAGGTCATCGCCTTCGAACTCGATTCGCTGGAGGCTTCCTCCAAAAGCATCTGTCCTTGCCGAACCATAACCTAACGTGTGGAGGTTGTTGAAGTCCGGCCACTCGCCCGCCGATTCAATATTTGGCGGAGAAGGCGGATGCGAATCATCTTCATCTTGCCTAGACTGCTTCACGAAATCTCGGAATTGCATCATCGCCAAGACTAGTTCATGCACGGCGATGTCAGCTTTCTTAAGAAAGGTCGCGAGCGTCGGACGAAGATCCATTTCAATGAAATGGTCGCAGACGCGATAATGGTTACTCAAAACGATCAGTCGATCGCCTCCCCACTTTATGAGCAGTTGATGCGTGAAGGGTGGCGGTCCCTGCGTTTCGATTCTGGGTATTTGTTCCGGAATTACGTAATCATACTTGTGCCAGCCTTCTATCGTTTCAACTTCGCGAGAAAGTCGGGGGAGCCGTGGCATTGCAGAGCGCATGGCGGAAGGCTTGCTCCAAATTAGGAATCCCGACAGCCTGTCGCTCATTGGTGAATGTCCTTTATCCTAAGCGGCTCGGGATCGGATGTATCAAAAGCCAAACGGGCCAGCATCCAAAGAGACTTTTGACGAGTGGACTGTACGGACGTATTAGACTCGATAAAGCGAAGGGGATTCTCAATTGGAGTGCCGTCGAAGAGGTTCACCCTTGAGGAGTCGGCCTTAACAGATTGGCCACGGACACTCTGAACTATCGCTGGCGATTGGAGAAAGGTCCGTACAATCCCGATCAGCATCCTTCGCCGTCGCAGCTGGGCTTTTAGGTCATTGGCTTCCTTTGTCAGGTAGTCACTTGCATCCTGAATGTACGCATTGATCTTATCCGTCTTGGCCACCTTTTCCATGCCAGCCTTGACCGCAGCCAACGTGTCCTGTGTACATGTGGGGGACAACCAGAACTTAGCGTAGACCGCACACAACGTGCGTAACACGTAACCAGGCAGGCGACGGTGTAAGCTTGGAATGGCATCCCAAGATCGCCAGATGGCCGGTACATAGACTTGTGGATCTGCACCATAGAAGTACAGAAAGTCGAAGACGTGCACCATGATCTCCTCAACTTCCTCTCTTCGCGTACCGATGAGATTGACGATGTGCTTATCCGTTACTACGTTTGGCAATTCAATCAGCGGTGTCGCTGCATTCAGTTTGGCCATTGACTCAAGGACCTTGAACTGCAGCGAGGCAAGCAAGTTGGACGGTTTTCGAGTCTCGTTGAGAAGCGCGGTCGCGGTTGAGAGTTCTAAAGGGTCGCCGGGGTCCGGCAGAATGTAGCTTAGAACCTCGTCGATCACCCGATGCGACATCTCGTGAGTGATTGTTAGCAGGCTCCAGCGAAGATTGCTGCAAGAGGTCAATATGTTAAGCGGAGCGCTGAGACTGGTCTGGGTCGTATGGAATCCATCCCTACCGCTGAGATAAGTGATCAAAGGAGCAAGCGCGTCCAGTTCTTTCAGTACGGGCTTTCGGGGTATGATTTCTGAAAGCCGTTGAAGCCAAGGGCCGTTCCACAAAGCACCATCCTCAAGTACTTCTTTAATGAGTCCTTCGTCAACAATTCCTTCTAGTACTTTGATTTGATCAGGAATCCGCGCTTCACCCAGCGTTAAGGTGACGAATCTTCGAATTTTTAAAACCGCTAGGTTCGCGACGCCAGTTCCAAGGAGCGAATGTGTCCAGAAATGACACTCAGTTTCGCTAATGGGAGAGATGCCTGAGAACATCTGAGAAGTGAAGCGCGATAGCGCCGCGTTTGCGTCAACGAGAAGTGCAATCGCTGGCAAGCCCCTGTCGATTCGTTGCTCTGATGCAAGCTTAAGCGCAGATTCTGTGATGATTGAGTTTGCCTGCTCAAGCTCTTCGGCGATGTGCGTGTCAACTTCAATGCTTCGGCAGGCGGCTGCCGCTATTAACGCGCAGTACTCCTCGCAAGCGTCACGAAGCTCGGGAAGAG
>CATPCN010000449.1 GCA_955652855.1 uncultured Chthoniobacterales bacterium
GGTTATGAGCCTGACGAGCTACCAGGCTGCTCCACCCCGCGTCTCGATGTTAGTATGTCGATCTTGAAGGCAAAGGCAAATTCTAAAGCTTCGATTGCGAAATGAAACGCGCGCGCTCTGCCGGAATTCTCGTCGGCACCGCCAGCTGGTCGGACCCCGGATTCGTCGAGCATTGGTATCCAAAGGGAATGCGCGCGAACGAGCGACTTGCTTGGTACGCGCAACATTTCGAGATGGTCGAAGTCAACTCGACATTCTATTCCGCGCCCGATCCGCGAATGGTGGAGCGCTGGTGCGCGATGACACCGGCAGCGTTCAGGTTCGATGTGAAGCTACATCAGTTTTTTTCGTTTCACTCCACGGCGGCAAAATTATTGCCTCCGGACTTACAACGACGCGCAAACATCGATTCAAAAGGAAATGTGAGACCGACGCCGGAGCTGGAAGAAGCGATGGCAAAAATCTTTCTGCACTCCATGTCGATCTTGCAGGGCGCAAAAAAATTGGGCGTATTGCTTTTGCAGCTTTCGCCGGCGTTTTCTCCGAAGAAACATGAACTGAGCGAGCTTGAACCTTTGATCGACATGTTGCGTGGCCATCGGCTCGCGATCGAATTTCGCAATCGTAATTGGGCGATCGGCGAGCAGCTAAGATCGACAATCGATTTTCTGCGCACGCGTCAGGTAATCTTTGTCAATGTCGATGCGCCAACCGCCGAGCATTTCACGATCGTGCCGCCGGAGCTGAATGAAGTGACTGACCGCCGCGTTGCCTATTTGCGATTGCATGGTCGCGACGCGAAAGCGTATCTCACAGGCAAAACTGTGGCCGCGCGTTTCAATTACGACTATCGCGACGACGAAATTGAGGAAGTCGCGCAACGAACGCGCCAACTCGCGCGGGAGGCGGACGAGGTGCATGTTGTCTTTAATAATAATGCGCTTGATTACGCGCCGCACGCGGCCCTGAGGCTGCGAAAGGCACTCGGACAAATCGTTTCGTCCGTGCCGCGACAGCCGGAGTTGTTTTGAAGTGCGCCCTTTAAAATAAATGAGCGATCAACCTGACGAACGAAAAGAAACGCTGCTGATGCGATTGCAAAAATGGCTGTCCGCGCATCAGGTGCGACTCATCGCGATCGAAGATACGTCGCACTCGATCGCGCTCGGGTCGGCCATCGGGATCTTCTTTGGCTTCACCCCGCTCTGGAGCATGAAAACGCTGCTCTCCATCGCGGTGGCCTGGCTTTTCAAGAGCAACAAGATCGCGGCCGCCATCGCGGTCACGCTGCACGATATTATTTTACCCTTTATGCCGGCGATTTATTGGTGGGAATATCGGACCGGACTGTGGACGCTGCAGGTAGATGCGGCGCAACGGGTCAATTTCCGCCACCTGCCGCTGCGTCAGTACATGCAGTGGACGACTTTTTTCACGGTCGGTCGCCCCTTGCTGGTCGGCTCGCTTTTTTTCGCGGTTCCTTGCGCAGTGATCGTTTATTTTCTTGTTCGGGTTACGGTCAGGCGAGCTCGCACCAGGCAGCGAGCGCTCAAGGCCGGGTAGGCTGCTCGAATATTTCTCCTTTAGACGGCACGAGAGTTGCATCAAAAAGCGGCAATTACTCGTCTGGCACGTCGAAAGGCGCGCCGACGGAGCGCACTTATAAGATGATTATGAAACCTTTCCTCGCCATCGTTTCCGGCCTTTTCCTTTGTTCTTGTGCCGATATGTATGTCAGCAAGACCGACGTCGCGGGCGGCGGCGGTTCCGCTGCGCCGATCGACGCGAAAGATTTTAGCTCGCGCGTGCACGTGGTAAAGTCTTGTGGAGTGGGGGCGAGCGATCCGCGCGCGATTTATATCCGGCCATTTTGCATCGACACGGCCACCTTCATGGGGGATGAAGCTCCCTCCGATGGCGAAATGCCGATTCGCAAAGCTTTGACGCCAATCCAGTTTGCCGGCGATCTCAAGGAAGAAATGGAAAAAATGGCGCCGGCTCGAATCCTCAAGGACCACGAGTCGCCCAAAGTTGGCTGGCTTATGGAAGGCCATTTCGATCTCGTAGACGGCGGAAGCCCGCTCGGCCGGTTCTTTCTCGGAAATTTCGGCGTCGGTCGCTCCTTCCTCGCGTTGCATGTTCGCGTAACGGACGTGGAGCGAAACGTCGTCGTGTATGAATTTGATGTGGCTGGTGGAAGCCGGCTGCAAGGCAAGCTCGGGACGGTGCGAGCGAGTGGACTGGGCAAAGCGACCCCTTTCGATTTGAGAAATGCGGCCGAGCGAATTTATCTCGCGCTTAGTGCGGATCCCTTCCGCTTTGGCGCGCGCTCGGATGTAAGCCTGCGCTAAAGTTGTAGCGCTGCAGTTTCAGCAATCGTAATCCGCGCAACGCCGTCGAAACGGCGGCAAAGATCGACATAAAACCCGATTGCGGTTGCCAAGCGAAATGCGCCGATTAAGGTGCTGCGCCGTGAATTTTTCGCATCGAATTTCTCTTTTTTTTCTTGCGCTTGCTTTGTTTTTTAGCGGCGGCCGCGCCCTTCATGCTGCGCAAGCTTACATCATCGCCGATTCGCAGACGGGATTCGTTCTGGAAGATCACGAAGCGAAACAAAAGCGGCAAATCGGCAGTCTTACCAAGATTGCCACTGCGATCGTGACGCTCGATTGGGCCGAACGAAGATCTGGCGATCTCAATCGAATGGCGACGATTCCGCCGGAAGCTTTTGCCGGCTCGGTGGAAAACAAAATCGGATTTCAACCGGGCGACACGATCACCTTGCGCGACCTGCTTTACGCCGCGCTCGTTCAATCGGACAACATCGCGGCGTACACCCTCGCAGCCTACGTCGGCGAAGCGATCGAATCGATCCTGCCGCAAGCGCCTTCTTCGAAACCACAGGCGCCGGTCAATATTTTTGTCGATCAAATGAACGCGCTCGCGGCGCAGTTGAAAATGGACCACACGCATTTTGTGAATCCGCACGGCATCGATGACAACGTCCGTCCGCTTCCCTATTCCTCGGCGATGGACATGGCGCGGCTCTCGCGGCATGCCATGAATAGAGCCAGCTTCCGTTTTTATGTTTCGCAAAAAGAACGCCAGATCGAATTTCAACGCGGCAAACATCGACAAGGTTATTTGCTGCGAACGACGAACGAGCTGCTCGGGCAGAATGGAATTGATGGCGTCAAGACCGGGCGCACCAATCACGCCGGCGATTGTTTGATTCTTTCCGCCAATCGCGAAGCGCAAGTTGTGCATCAGGGTCAGGGCGCGGCCATCTATCCGCGCCATTTAATTATTGTGCTGCTCGGGAGCACCAATCGTTTCGGCGAAGCCGCGGGTCTGCTCGCCCGCGGCTGGCAACTTTACGATCAATGGGTTGCCGCCGGCAGATTGGTCGATCAGCAAAAACTTCTTTGATGGCGCGGAGTGCGCATGAAAGCGAAGCCCCGGATTGGCGTTCTCACGAGCGGCGGCGATTGTCCCGGTCTTAACGCGGTGCTGCGTGGCGTCGTTCTAGCCGCAGCGAAACTCGGGTGGGAAGTTCTCGGATTTCGTGACGGCTTCGAAGGCTTACTACCGCCGGGCGATTACATTGTGCTCGATACCGAGAGCACTGAAGGAATCATGGCGCTCGGCGGCACCATCATCGGCACGACTAACCGCGGACATTTTATTGCGAAAGTTGGCGCGGGCGATCGCGCGATCGTTGCCGCGGATGTGATTGCGCAATCACGCGAAGTTTTGAAACAACTTGGCGTCGATGCACTGATTATTGTCGGCGGAGATGGTTCAATGACGACCGCGCTGCAATTGCAGGAAGGCGGCATCAATTGCATCGGCGTTCCGAAAACGATCGACAACGATCTCGAAGCGACGGCCATGACATTCGGTTTTGATTCCGCTGTCGCCACCGTGATGGATGCGCTCGATCGGTTGCACACCACCGCCACCAGTCACAAGCGTGTCATGGTTGTCGAAGTAATGGGACGTCATGCCGGATGGATCGCGTTGCATGGCGGCATCGCCGGCGGCGCTGATATTATTCTGATTCCAGAAATCCCGTTCGATTACGACAAAATCGCGGCCGCGATCAAGAGGCGCGATACTGCGGGGAATCTTGGTTCGCTCGTGGTCGTGGCGGAAGGAGCGAAATCGAAAGACGGTCAACAAATCAAACGCGAGACAGAGGCGGGCGAATATCGGCTCGGTGGAATCGGCGACATCGTTGCGCGCGAAATCGCAGCGCGCACCGGAAAAGAAACGCGCTGTTGTGTGCTCGGCCACCTGCAACGCGGCGGCGCGCCCACTACTCTCGATCGAATTCTCGGCACGCGTTTCGGCGTCAAGGCGGTACAATTAATTAATGAAGGCCACTTCGGTTCGATGGTTAGCTATCAAAGCTATCACGTGCATCATGTGCCCATCGCCGACGCCGTGAATCGTTTGCGCCTTGTCCCGCCCAACGGCGAAATGGTGCAGACCGCGCGCGACGTCGAGATTTCTTTCGGCGATTAATTATTGTCGATCTTGCAACTCCCGTGAAAATTGTTCTCGCGTATTCCGGCGGCCTCGACACCTCGATCATTCTTCGCTGGCTGAAAGAAAATTATCGCGCCGAGATCATCGCGTTCTGCGCCGATATCGGACAGGAAGAAGAACTCGATGGACTCGAAGCCAAAGCTCTGCGCACCGGCGCTTCGAAATGTTACATCGACGATCTGCGCGAAGAATTTGCGAGCGATTTCATTTTTCCGATGCTGCAAGCCGGCGCGATTTACGAAGATCAATATTATTTGGGCACGAGCATTGCGCGTCCGCTCATCGCGAAACGGGTGGTTGAAATCGCGCGCGCCGAAAAAGCCGAAGCGATTGCGCACGGCGCCACGGGGAAGGGGAACGATCAAGTGCGCTTCGAGCTTTCGGCGGCAGCGCTGGCGCCGGAGCTTCGCGTGATCGCGCCATGGCGCGAGGAGCGTTTTCGGAAACAGTTTCCGGGACGCGCCGAAATGATCGCGTTCGCAAAAAAGAACGGCATTCCGGTGACGGCCAGCGCGACCAAGCCGTATTCAACCGATCGCAATCTTCTGCACATCAGTTTCGAAAGCGGGATGCTGGAAGATCCGTGGTTCGATGCCAGCTCGGAAAAAGCGAAAACAATGTACAAGCTCAGCGTTTCGCCTGAAGACGCGCCTAACGAGTCGGAATATGTCGATCTTGCGTTCGAAGACGGAAACTGCGTGGAAGTAAACGGCAAATCGTTGTCGCCGCTCGGTGTCATGCAAACGCTCAACAAACTTGGCGGCAAACATGGGATCGGCCGCGTCGACATTGTCGAGAACCGATTCGTCGGAATGAAGGGCCGCGGCGTTTACGAAACTCCCGGCGGCGCGATTTTGCATTTTGCGCATCGACAAATTGAAACGCTCACGATGGATCGGGAAGTCATGCACTTGCGCGACAGCCTCATCCCGAAATACAGCGCGCTGGTTTATAATGGATTTTGGTTTGCGCCGGAACGGCACGCGTTGCAAGCGCTCGTCACCGAAACGCAGCGCGACGTCACTGGCTTGGTGCGTCTGAAACTTTACAAAGGCAACATCATCGTGGCGGGGCGCAAGAGTCCGAAAAGTTTGTACGATCCGGAGATCGCGACGATGGAGAGCGCTACATCGACATATGATCAAAGCGACGCGACCGGATTCATTCGGTTGAATGCGCTCCGGCTCAAAGTGCGCGCCGCGCTCGAGCAAAAAAAGAGAAAATCAACGGCGCGGGCAAAAAGGAAGTAGCACGTTCCGACTCAGTGCGTAGATTCCGCGCACTCGAATTGTCGATGTAGCAC
>CATPCN010000450.1 GCA_955652855.1 uncultured Chthoniobacterales bacterium
GCCTGCGCCTGCAGCAAGACCTCCTGCAGGAATTCCCGGTTCTGGGCGTCCAACGACCCGAACGGCTCATCCATGAGCAAGACTGACGGATCGGCGGCGAGAGTACGGGCTATCGCGAGTCTTTGCTGCATCCCTCCGGAGAGTTCAGTGATGTATCGGTCCTCGAATCCCTTCAACCCTACCAGTGATAAAAAATAGTGAGCTGCCTCATACCGGTCACACGGAGCGAGTTGGGGGCGGTAACGTAGTCCAAATTCGACATTTTCCGAAGCCGTCAGCCATGGGAAAGATGAATAACTCTGGAACACCATGCCTCGCTCCCGAGAAGGGCCGGTAATCGGTTTTCCTCGAAACGATATGAGTCCCGAAGTCGGAAAATCCAAGCCCGCGGCCATGCTCAGAAGTGTGGTCTTACCGCAGCCCGAGGGTCCCAGCAGCACCACGATCTCGCCTTCGTAGAGTTGCAGCGATACTTCTTTTACGGCAACGAGAGGCGCAGCGTTGGTAGTGGAACGGGGCAAATATACCTTTTTGACCTCTTCGAAACTGAGAAGCGGTGAATTCATTTCTTTCTTGACGCTTGCTTGTACATAAATAATAACCGCCCAACCGCCTTAAAGCAATAGTCTGTCCCGAGACCGATGAAACCTATCGTTAAGACACCCGCAATTACAACGTCGGTTTTTGCGAAACGTTGCGCCTCCTGGATCATGTGGCCGATGCCTGTTTTCGCGGCTACAATCTCGCCTATTAGCAAATAGGTCCAGCACCAGCCGAGCGTGACCCTCAGGTCGTCATACACGTTCGGGAGAACCGCGGGTATTAGCACGCGCCGCACGATGTCGCGTGTCGGCGCGCCCAGCGTATATGCCATTTCGAAATACTGCCTCGGAACATTGTTAGCATCGTCCATTACCAGCAGGACAAGCTGGAAGAACGTTCCTATGAAAAGCAGTAATATCTTCGAACCCTCTCCTATACCTACCCACAGAATTGTCAGCGGGACGAGCGCAGGTACAGGCAAATAACGGATGAAGTCAATCGGTGGTTCAGCGAGTGCTTCGAGCGGCCGGAACGCGCTCATCAAAACGCCAAGGGGAATCGCCAATAGTGCAGCAAGCACGAAGGCAACCAGCACCCGAAACACACTTGCCCATATGTCGAGCAGAAAGCCCTCGTGGAACAGCAGGCGCAACAACGTCGTCATGACAGTTGTCGGTGTCGGAAGGAAGAATGGATCGATCAGCTCTCCGTAGGACAGTAGCGACCACAGGCCCAGAATCGCGATGAAGGAAGTGACGGCGAAAGCGAGATAGGTTCGTTTATCCGGTTCAGCGCGAAACGCGAACAGCGCCCGCATCTTTAATGGGCACTTCTTGTTGCTACGACAGCGTCAACGATGGAGTTGTCGATTCGTGACGCCGCGGAAACCGTTACCGTCGTCAATTGGTTCTCTTTGAGAACCTTGCCGATCGTCTCGAAGGTTTGGAACAGCATCCCCTGCTCTCCGGCTTTTCCGATAAAGCGTTGGTTGTCCGCAGAGTCCAGATAGCGCAACCCACCGATCGTGTCCGTAAATTCACTGGGGCTGAGCTTAAAGGCCTTAGCCATCCGATCGGTTGCATCTGCTCGATGCGCCTTAAAATAGTCGACTGCTTTGAACCATCCGGCAACAAGCGTCTCTAAGTCTTTTCTCCGTTTATTTATTGTTTCCTGCCGCAGGACGCCAACATCTACGATCAGTCCCGGCAGATCCTTACTGGAAGCGAGCACGTGCGACCCTGGCCGTTTTTGCAGCGCTTGCGTTAGAAAAGGCTCATACGTACCGGCCACATCTGCCTTGCCGGCAATAAACGCAGCAGCGGCGTCTGAGGAATTCATGTGCTGAACATTCAGGTCTCTCAAGGTCAATCCTGCTTTGTTGAGGAGGTACACAAGAGCGAAATAAGCGGGCTGTCCCGGTTCGGCCACGACTACTCTTCCACGCAGATCCTTGATCGTTTCGACCTCCTTCGAAGCGACGACCCCATCCCCGCCAAAGGATTCGTCAATAACGAATACAATCTTGCCAGGATAGTCCGCCGTATCCCGGTTCGTCTGAAACATGTCCGCGGTTTCACAGATCATGTCAAACCGGCCAGCGTACAGGCCTGCACGCTTGTCGCCCTCGACAGCAACGAAATGGAACTCGACTGGAAGATTTCCGTAATACCCTAAGTCGCGCGCCAGGAACAAGGGAGCAAAACCAACCCACTCGTTAAAGGCGACGTGAAACGAGGCTTGACGATTCTGATGGTTGTACCAGTACAAAGCAATAGCGATTACCGCAAGCACCAGCCCAGCTAGAACAAAGCGGAAACGTCGCGTCATCATTTACCCCCCTCAACTATCCTCGAGTGCCAGTAGGCACACCGAAGGCTCTCGTTTTCTCAATCACCGATTGGTGCTCTTTCGTGCGATTATACACTTTGAGAGCCATGCTTTAGGATAGCGTGGATGAAACTCAAGAAGATCTTGAAACGCTCCCTAGGTTTAAGGATGGAAGTCAGATGAGCGCTTCACAATTAGGGCAATTCGGACCAAGCGCGCTGCTGGCCGAGAGCGACGACGGTGCAGAGCGCGAGACTGAGATAAGGCTGGCGATTTCCGCTTTTGAGTGCACCGTCCCCGATCGGCAGGGCGTTCTCGCAGCCGGCCCCGTGTCGAGTGGGCGGCGCTATCTGAAGCTACTTCGAGCGTTCGGGCTTCGGTCGCGAGCGGAATTGGTTCAGCGCATAGGGGAACTTGAATTTCACGCACGGATCATAGCACCGAATCTTGAAGACGGCCAAAGGTTCGCCGCGAAACTCCGGCGTGCCGGCCATAGGCACGTCGTTTTCACCGGACCACTTTGTCACCCGCAATGGATGTTCGATGATTATATGCAAGTATGTACGTTCCTGCTTGAAAAGAAGTGTAGATCTGTGCAACTTCCGGGGCGGGTGGGAATACAGCAGGGGTTCGGTCATGGAATTCAACCTAGCCCTCTCTCATAACCTCCCGGTCTACTCTGCGGACGGAGCGATTTTGACGCCAAGGCTAGCGCGAATCGCGTTGGCAAAATCGGAAGAAGCGCTGAAGCGCGCCGGTGTAGAC
>CATPCN010000451.1 GCA_955652855.1 uncultured Chthoniobacterales bacterium
AAGCGTCGACTAGCGGCAGCTCGTATTCGCCCTTGGGAAGTCTTGTCGGCTCGCTTGCAGGTTCCCGGTCAGCCTCTCGGCGTCCTCGTCGGCCCAAGAAGAACGACCCAACAGGCGATGACGCCGTCCGTGAACTCCTTCAGCGCTCCCGAAACTAAATATGGAAACTACCTCTTCCGATCTGCGCACGACAACACCTGTGCAGAAACCATCCTCTGTTCGAGATCAACTCGCGGACCCGATTCGTGTGTTCATCGATAAAGATCGGCTCGCCAAATTTTGGTTTCTCGCTGCGCTCGCAGTTCTTGTAGCCGCGGCGATCGAGCGCATCTGTCTCGCGAAAACGCTGAAGGAGCGTGAGCGCGTCGTTATTGTCGATCCAGCGGGCACATTCTTCGTCTCGCCTCTGCTTCAATTCCAGGAAGCGCGAGACCTTCACGCACAGCAGAGCACGCTCGCCGCCGTCGCGTTTTTGGAGCGCAACCCGAAAGGTTTCGATCATCCGGACCTGCTCAAGCAGATGTTTCTAAAGCAAGCGTACGAAAAAGCGCGCTCGCAATTCGCCGTAGAAGAACCGGAGTTTAAAGCCAAGCAGCTGCATCAGAAGGCAGAGATCGCCAAAATCGATTTTCTTGAAACGCGCAGCGACGCAGTGCTGACGCAGGTTAGCGGACAATTAATTCGCAGCGGTGTCTTCCAGGAGCGCGCATTTACCGAGGCCGTCCCCTTCACACTCAAGCTGAAAATGCTGCGCAATCCCAACATGGTCGAGAACGGCCGTTTTCCGACTGCCATCCAGGATTTCAAATATGAACCAACTCGCTAAAATAATTCTTCTAACTTTTCCGTTCACCTCAACTATCACGCACGCGACCGAGCAGCGCGTGCAAGACTTCGTGCTCGACGATCACACCGTTTACGCAGTGCCCGTTTCCGGAACGCGCGTAACCACGATCAGCTTTCCATCACCAATCGCTGCGATCGACGGGGCGCTCACAACATTGGATGGCAAGACGCCCGGCCTCTTCCAAATCGCGCACACCAAAGGCACCGCTTACCTGTCGCTGCGGGCGTTGGCGAAAGACGCAACGACCAATCTCAACGTCCGATGGAACAATCGCACCTACGTTTTCGAATTACGTGAAAGCGCAGAGCCGTGGTATTCCGTCGTACTCCAAAGCCGACCGGAAAAAGGCAACCACTCTGCGCGTCCCTTGACGCCTCCGCGGTTGCTCGGATTGCTCGACAAAGTAAAAGCGTTCGCGTTGCTCAAGACGAACCAGCCGGACGCTGTCGCTGGCGTGGAGCATCGCGATCTGCGCGATCAACCGCTCGTGAGCGACTGCGGCGATTATGAAGTGCGTCTCATGGAAGCGTTCCGATTCCCTGATGAGGGCACGGTCGTCTTTCAACTCACGATCACGAACCGTTCGGACAAACCGCTCGACCATACCCCCGAGCGACTTGAGGTACATGTCGGCGACCGCGTGTTCACGCCATCAGTGAGCGATCTGACGAGCACCATCGCTCCGCACGAAACGGTCACCGGCTACGTTGCCGTCAGCGGGGGCTTGGAAGTTCCGAACGATCTTTCGCTCAAGAACGACTTCACGTTCGTGCTCTCGCGGCGCGATGGCACGGTCGGCCCCGTTACCCCGGAGCCGACACCAATTGAAGCCACCACGCCTGAGTCAGCGCCAATCGAACCGACTCCGATACCTCAATGAACCCGCGTCGCTTTCTCAATTTCTTTCGCTCGCCCACAGGCGCGCTAGTACTCTTTCTCCTCGGCTTGCTCATCATCCTGCTGCTGGTGAACAGCCGTCGTCCGTTCGATTCCAAGCGCCAATCAACTGCGGACAAATCTGTGGCGAAACTTGGTAGGAACACGCGCCAACTGCCGGAAACAGTGCGGCGCGACATGGTTCCTTTTCCGCCAAGTGCAGAACAGAAAGCGGAAACGACACCGCGCGAGGTGCCCGCGAAACCGCAGACAACCCCGCCGCCACTTCCGCTGCTCAGCGTTATCGCAGAGACACCCCCACCACCGGCCAAAGAAGGAAAGATCTTCAGCGCCGATTTTGCGCCTTTCGGTCGTCTCATCCCTTGCGAACTGGTGATCACGGTCGACTCGTCTTCGATTCAAACGCCGATCATTGGTGTCGTGACGGAAGACATCTTCCATCATGGCCACTTGATCGTCCCCGCAGGGACCGAAGTGCATGGCTCCGCCCAAGTCGATCGAGCACGGGAACGTATCGCGAGTAATGGGCGGTGGACGCTCGTCTGGCAAAACGGGCAGGAGCTGAATGTTTCCGGTTTGGCGCTCGACCACGAGAGCAATGCAGATACCGGAACATGGGGAATCACAGATGGCAGTGCTTGTCTGCGTGGCCGACTTCTCAAAACTGACAATCTCGCCGAAGTGAAACTCTTCATCGCTTCATTGCTCAGCGGGGCCGCCGAAGCTTTCACTCAGAAACAGGTCTCGCCATTCGGTACATTTGCACTGCCAACTCTGCAAAACGCCCCGCTGCAAGGTGCACAAAGCGTTCTTGATCGATATGCGCAGCAGATTCTCCAGGCAATCGAGCGCGATGGTTTCTACGTGCGCGTGCCGGCGGGGAAACAGTTCTACCTCTACATCACACAAACCGTCGATGAACAGGATGCCAAGATTGGCGGAACACTTACGGCATCGCACCCTTCGCCATCGCCGTCTCCGAGCCATCAACGTACGTTCCTAGCGCCAAGTTTTCTCGATAGCAATTCGATGCCTGCCGATTCCATCACTTCAACTCCTCAACCCAGCTTCATTCCATGAAACAACTGCTTCTTATTTCAATCGTCTTGCTTTCCGCGTGTGCGTCGCATTCGCCAAAGAGAAATACTACCGCGGTCCCCGCTTCCCCAGCTGGCCACCCAGTAGGCTCCGACACATTGCGAACCGACGAACAGCTGAAGGAATACCGGTTCGGCCGATACGTTGACCCGCGCGACCCGTTGGCCATGCATGAAGGCCATCCAATCTATCGTGTCGAAAGTACAGCCCGATGGGACCTTCGGCCGCAAACCGGGCCGACAGTCTCACGCCGACAAACGGCCACCGCGACTAACGCGTCCGCTAATGACGCTATCGTCGCCGAAGTGAACAAGCAGCGCGCCGCAACGCGCGCATTCACCGAGCAGACTGCTGCGCTAAATCAAAAACTCGGAGAACTCAGCCAGGCCGTGGGACAGACCGAGGAAATCGCGAAACAGAATCTCGCTCTTAAACACGATGTAGCTGATTTGCGAGATCATCTCGACGCGCTCGACGCGCAGCTGCACGAAACCAAACCGCTTTCCTCGCCCCAACCTTCACCACCAGAGGACAAGTGGTGATCCACGCCCTATCCCCCTCCCGCGACTTATGAACAAGATATCCACCGACAACCAACCCGTCATCGTCACCGTGCCGCCAACTACCGTCTCACGGTACTTGGAAGCCAGCGAGCAGGTCGAGCAGATACTCGGTGCTTCTCCCGGCCCCGAGTTTCTCATGAGCCTGGCAGTTGAGCACGAGGACGCCTTCGAGCTCGTGGATCTCTTCTGCGGCGAGATCATCGACGCTCTTCGTCAACCAACCGCCGCTGCACACTAATCATATA
>CATPCN010000452.1 GCA_955652855.1 uncultured Chthoniobacterales bacterium
AGGCAATCGTCACCGGAGGCGGCGGCGGCATCGGCGAAGCGATCGCTCTCGCCTTCGGGCGGGCGGGTGCCGACGTGGCGGTCGTCGACATCGACGGCGTCAAGGCCAAGACGGTCGCCGCGGCGATTGCCGCCGGCGGCCGCAAGTCCGTGGCCCTGCAGTGCGACGTCGCCGAATCGGCGGCGGTGAAGCGGATGGTGCAAGAGACGGTTGCAGCGCTCGGGACGATCGACATCCTCGTCAACAACGCTGGGATCATGGATCGGGCGCCTCTGCTCGAAACTACCTTGGCGTCGTTCGACCGCGTCATGGCCGTCAACGTCCGCGGCGCGTTCGAATGCTCGATAGAGGCGGGAAAGGTGATGGCGGCGCGCGGCGGTGGTGTCATCGTCCACGTGACGTCGATCGAGGACGAGCGCGGAGCGCCGACCTCCGGCGTGCCTTATTCCACCTCCAAAGGCGCACAGAAGGCGATGGTGGTCTCGAGCGCCGTTCATCTGGCGCCGATGAAGATCCGTGTGGTCGGCCTTGCGCCAGGCATGGTCCCGTCGGGACTCAACGATAACAATCCCCGCGGAGATCGCGGCCGGATACTCGCCGGTAGGCCCGGGACGACGGCAGAGATCGCCGCCGCTGCACTCTTTCTCGCGAGCGACGACGCGAGTTATGTCAATGGCACTACGCTCTACGTCGACGGCGGCTGGTGCGCGACCCTTTAGGAGGCTGTTGCATGTGGCAGTTCACCGTGCACTATCGCAAACCGGACGATCCGGAAGCGTTCGAGCGACACTACCGCGCTGTGCACATTCCCATGACGTGGAAGTTTCCCAAGATGAAGCGGATGACAATAGCGAAGCCACTTCCGGGGGAAGAGGGCTCCGACGAGATCTGGTTGATCAGCACGATGTACTGGGAAGACCTGGAGTCGATGCGCGCCGCATTGAAATCCGATGCGCGAGCTGAAGCCTGGAAGGATTCCGCGAAGTTTCGGCAATGGCAGCTCGGCCGCTACATGTCCGAAGTCGAGGACGTCTGACGCCGTGCCATCTATGCAATCCTCAAGCCTAACTTGAATCTCCGTTCGGATGCCTGATCGCGGCATGGTCTTGTTTCATCTTCTGCACGGGGTCCGGGATCCGTCGCGGCTAGTCGGTCGCATTGCATCGTTCCGGACAATGGCCGGAAGCCTGTTGGGGGGAGAAAGTGACCTGTTTGTCGGAGACGCAATAGAGAAGGGCCAGACAGGCCCTGATCGGCGCTATGACCGGTCAGGCTCTCCGATTTTACTTGCGATTACATCGCTGGCACAAAATCAGAGCACTTCGGCCGGCAGCGGCGAGTTGCGGGCGGCAATCGAGCACCTTTCAGCCGACGCCGCCAAGAACGAGACGTGGATCCTGCGCGAACAATTCGAAAGGCACTCGGCCAGGGTACTTTCAACGCCGCAGGAGGACTGGCTGCAGGTCGTTCTCATGGACATCGATTCTTCGGTTGAAGGCGAGTTCAACGAATGGTACGAGCAGGAGCACGTTGCGCGCATAGCGGCCGTAGCACCAGAATTTGTCTCGGTGCGGCGGATGGAGGCGATTGAGGGATCGCCGCGCTACGCCGCGCTCTGGCGCATGACCGATCGCAAGGCACCCGAGCGTGATCCCTGGCTGTCCGCATCGGAGACACCATGGACGACTCGCATTCGAAGGTTCATGCGCAATCGACGGCGATTGCTGCTCGTACCCTACGACACGCGGAATACCTTGCCTGGCGCGACCCGCCCAACCAAGTCGTGAGAAGCGTGCGCAACGCTCCGGAGCGCGACTGAGCGAATGAACAAAATACGAATTGGCATGGTGGGCGGTGGACCCGAGGCCGGCATTGCACCCGCTCATCGTCATGCGATCCGGCTCGATGGGCGTTACGAGCTAGTTGCTGGCGTATTTTCCAGGTCAGCGGAGAAATCCGCGCGTACGGCGAACGACCTCGGCATTGAGCCGGCACGCGCGTACTCGTCCGTTGAAATGATGGCGGAGCAGGAGGCCCTGCGCCCGGATGGTATCGAAGTTGTGAGCGTGGTGACGCCACCGGATAGCCACTATGAGATCAGTCGTCTGTTTCTGATGCATGACATCCCAGTCGTGTGTGACAAACCGTTGACGGACCGACTCAGCGACGCCCGGGAACTCGCGCGTCTATGCGAAGAACGAGGCCTTTTCTTGGCCTTGACCCACAACTACAGCGGCTATGGCATGGTCCGACACGCAGCACGGATGGTGCAAAGTGGCTTGCTAGGTCCGATCCGCTTGGTGCAGGTCGAGCACGCCTCGGGTTGGGGTACGGATGCTGTGGAACTCACCGGCCGCAAACAGGCCGTTTGGCGGACTGATCCGTCCGTCGTAGGCACGGCATCTGTCGTCTTCGATCTGGGAACCCATGCGCACCATTTGCTCAGATTCGTAACAGGTCTCGAAGTGGAAGCTGTCTCTGCCGAAATGTCGACTGTGGTAGATGCTCGCAAAGTTTACGACAACGCTTTCGTTAATCTGCGGCTGTCAAATGGGGCGCGCGGTGCTCTCTGGGTAACCATGGCCGCAACTGGGCACGAGCACGGCCTGCGCATTCGAGTTTACGGCTCGAAGGCCTCGCTTGAATGGCAACACGAGGATCCACAGCATCTCACCGTGCGCCATGCTGGAGGACGTCGCGAAGTCCATACTATGGGGATGCTCGGCGTGTCGCCCGACGCCGAACAGGTTCGTCGGCTCGGGCTTGGACAGGCGGAAGGATTTATTGAGGCGCTTGCCAATTTATACCGAGAGGTCGCCGACGTGATCACCGGGCGCAACGGTGGAGCGACGGTGGACGGGGAGTTTGCCTTCCCGACTGCGAATGATGGCGTTTACGGATTGCAGTTTGTTGAAGCGGTCTGCGCCTCCCACGAACGCGATGGCCACTGGACGACGGCGACCGGCTAGAGCTCTAGGACTCTGATGTGTGGCTCGCGTTCGGTTGGCTCGCAGTTGATCTAGCAATGCCGAATTTGCGCAGACGTCCCGTTAGCAAACGAACTGCGCCCCTGATCGTTGCACTGAGTCATCCCGCGGATCGCGCGGTCAATTTGCGGGATTCAGCTGTGCACAACCCTGCATGGTCATGCAGACGACTTGCAACGGGCGTCCACAATTGCCATATAAAATCAAGGTGTTGCCCGACAATTCACGCTACGAACCAGGGGGTCGTGGGTTCGAATCCTGCCGGGCGCGCCAGATTTCCAGACTTGGCAGCGAAAACCAAGTCCTCCCAACTGCTGTGGGACCGTTGTGGGACCTCTTATCCACAGGTCCTCGCAGACGCAACGCAATTCAAGGACTTGGCGGGCAAAACCAAGTCCTCCTTTGTTGCTGTGGGACCCTGTGGGACCTCTCAACTCCGCGTCCGCTCTGGCCGTCGGCAACGCGTAACAGCGTCCGTGTACCCCTTCGGTCGAGCAGTAGATTCGCTTGTTTCAGTAGGTAGCCCACATCGGCGCTCGCGTAATGACCGGCCATCGAATGATTGGCATGGCCGAGCAGTGCTTCGCGATCCTCTGCGGA
>CATPCN010000453.1 GCA_955652855.1 uncultured Chthoniobacterales bacterium
AGTTTCCGATAAAAATCGAGACAGAGAAGATAATCCGCGAAAGTGACCTGCTGACTCATCTGCAAATCCTGCGCAAAACCAGTGGCCCGCTCGAAATCCCGTTGTTGCACTGCGTCGTTCAGCAATGCGCGCAATGCGCCAGTGCGGAAGGCCGCGCCTTTTGTTAAACGTTCGAGCGTGCTGCGGGCGGAAGCGCTTTTCTCTGGGTCGTCGGATCGAATCTGAAGCACGGCCAGATTAAATTGGTAAAGGTCATTCGCGGGATCGCGTTTAACTGCGGCGGCGAAGTGCTGTTCGACTTCCACTTCGTTTCCTTGCGCGTGTGCGAGCCAACCGGCCACAACGTGAAAAGCCGCTCTATCTCGATCTTCCGGCGCGACATTTTCCAGCGCGCGGCGCGCGACATCGAGCTGACCGAAGCGAAGCGCAGCGGATGCGAGGTTGAGCTGCGCATCGAGATCGTATGGAAGAAGTCGGGCAATTTGCGCGCGCCATGCGACCGTGTCGGCTCGATTTTGTTTTTCAGTCGCCTCCGCCAAGATCTTGAAAGCGATGAGCGAATCGGGCCGCACTTGCAAAGCCTGCTGCGCGGCCTTGGTCGCTTCCGCAAAATGCTGCTGCACCAGCATGGTATGCGCGCGTTTCAAAAGGCGCGATTCGCGCCAGCTTCGATAAGCGCGCGGACCGTAGTTTAGAGCGAGGAAACCAAGCAAGAGACCGCCGAGAACAACCGCCGCCGGCAGCGAACCAAAAATTTGTTCGCGACCGTGCGGTGTACCGGCTTTTCGTTTCCTCCGCACATACCTAACATGTCGCGCCATCGTTACGTTCTATGCTCGCGGGTACAAAGAATGCAACTGCGCTTGATTATCTCGCCGAGGTGGATGCGCGAACGACAGGCACCTCTTCGATTTGCTCGGTCACTTCCTCGCGCAGTCGCCGTCCCCAAACATAGCGCGCGAGCAATACTTTGACCGTCGCAGTCAGAGGCACGGCGAGAATCGGTCCGAGCAAACCACCGATGAGCAATCCCCAGACAAAGATCGACACAATTACTGTCATGGGATGAAGGCCAACAGAGTTACCCACGATGCGCGGCGCGTAAAACAACCCTTCCAGATTTTGGATGATGATAAAAATTCCCGTGACGATGAGCGGATGCGTCCAGTCACCCCATTGCGCCGCAGCGATGATGACCGCCGGAATCCAGCAAACCACGATGCCGATGTACGGAATCATCGTCAGCACGACGACGAGCAAACCGATGAGCGGCGCGAAGTTTAACCCAAGAATCATGAGCGCAGTGCCGATGAGCAAGCCATCGACAAGACAAACGAGGAGTTGTCCGCGGAAATATGCGATCACATAGCTGTTGATCTGCAAAAGCACCGCCGCCACTTCGTCCTTCAGCGGCGAATTGCGTAGAGGAAGATATTCCTTCCAACGCCGCTCGATGGCCGGCCGCTGTTTGAGCAGAAAAAATAAATAGATCGGCACCATAACAAGACTCAGCAGAAATCCAGTGGCGCCGAGAAATCCGCCGATGCTTTTCTTCAAAATCGTTAGGAATTTTTGCGTCAGCGTTGGAAGCTGACGCTCCAAATTCGGAATTTGGTTTTGCACCCACGCTTGAATACGTTGCCGTTCAGCGGAAGTAAGTTTTGATGGCGTGGGCTCGATCACTTCAATGCGAGAAGAATCTGGAGAAGCAGAAGCAGCCGGCGTCGTTGTTGCTTCTGCGACAGGCCGAGGGCTCGGAGAACTTGGCTTGTGCGGAGCCGGAGTGGGGGAACCAAGCAGCCAGTTTACAAACTTGGTCGTAGCCGATGTCGATTTTCCGCGCATTTCGGCTGTGCTCCCGAAAGTGTGATCGTAGCGATAAATTAGATCGACAACGCGATCGCGCGCCCGGCTCGTGTACTCAGGCAACTGGCGCGCGAGTGCCGTGCTCTGCATCGACACGACCGGCGCGAGCCAGACAAACAACGCGACGAGTGCGAGTCCGGCGACGATAAACACCAGCACGATGGATTTAGTCCGGCCGAACCTGCCTTCGCTCAGTCTCGTGACCAACGGATCGAGCAAGTAGGTGAGAATGACGGCAATGGCGAACGGGATCAGAATTGGTTGAAGAAAACCGATCACGTTCGCAAACATCCAGATTGCAGAGCAGGCAATCATCACGAGCAAAACGACAAACAGCGCGGTCAGCGCCGCCCACATCGTTTGGCGTTGCCATTGCGAGGGATATTTTTTCATGCGCAAAAACGGCCTCTAAGGGATCGGGTTTTTCGGCGGATTTCCTTTGCTCATTTTCGTTTTCGTATTCTCGATCTTGTCGGCGACAACTTTGTTGCCCGGATCGAGCGCGATGGCCTTCTGCCAGTATTCAAGCGCTTGCGGCACTTTATTTAATTTCGAATAAGTGTCGGCGATGTGATCGAAAACCACCGGGTCGGGATGCGAGATGCTTTGCGCGGCGCGCAGCAGTTCGCTCAAGGCCTGGTCGAGTTTGCCTCTGCGGTAATCGAGCCAGCCGAGGCTGTCGAGATAAGCGCCATTGTTCGGATCAATTTGTAACGCGCGCTTAATCATCTCAGCCGCTTCATCGAGATGCATATTGTGCTCAGCCCACATGAAGCCGAGATAATTATAAGCCTCCGCTGCGTTCGGCGGATCGAGTGCGATGGATTTTTTGAAAAGCTCGGCCGCTTTATCGTAAAGGCCAGCTTGATCGGCGGCCGCGCCGTAATCGAAATAAAATCGCGCGTTCGCCACTTCGCTGCCGGAAAGTTCTGCTTCGTGCAGCGCTTCCTCGAAAGTGATAATGGCTTGCTGCGGATGTTTCGCTTCGCGTTGCGCGAGTGCGAGGTAATAAGCGAAGGCCGGCGCATCCGGAAAACGCCGCCGCGCTTCGGTCAGAATTTTCACGGCGCGCTCGCTCTCTCGTAACGGGCCGATGAGCAATTCGGCGAGCCGCACATAAGTATTGCCGTGAGTGGGATCAATTAAGAGGCTCTGCTCGTAACTCGCGGCCGCTTTGGAAAACTCGGCTTTTGCGCGGTCGGTCTGGTTCGCTCGCTGCAACGCACGCGCGTCTTCATCGAGAAGCTGAGCGAGCAAATCGTACGGCTGAAATTTTTCGGGATTCGTCTTGATGATCTGCTCGAGCATTTCCATGGCTTTGGCGCGCTGATTCGTCAGCACGAAACCGGTCGCGAGTTTTTCCCGCGCGTTTGCGTCGTTCGGTTGCAGCTCGAGAACTTTCAGGTAAAGGGGAATCGCTTCCTGAATTTGCTGCGACGCCGCGAAATAATCGGCCACATCTTTTAAAATCGCCGGATCGTCTCTCGAAAGATCGACAGCTTTTTTGAAAATTGCGTTCACGCGCCGGATTTCATCCGGCTTCGGCGTTACATCGACATTGTCCGGCTGGCCGCTTTTGAAAATGATTGATGCGTAAAGTTTTCCTAACTGCGTCCAGAACTCCGGCTCGGTGCTGCCGGCTTTCGTCGCGTGCTCGAG
>CATPCN010000454.1 GCA_955652855.1 uncultured Chthoniobacterales bacterium
GCGAACCCAATCACGCCGGGCGTGTCGCGAATAAAATACCAGGTGCGCCCGACGAGCTGATTGTTTTCGTCGAGCAAATGCATGTTCACAATCAGGTAGCCGGGGAAAAATTTGCGCGTCGTCTCGCTCTTCTTACCCTTTTTAATTTCCGAGACGCGCTCGGTCGGAACGAGCACTTCGAAAATGACGTCGCTCATTTCCTCGGCTTTGACTCGTTTCTCGATGTTATCGCGCACTTTGTTTTCCTGACCGGAAAGAACGTGCACGACGAACCACTGATCTTTTGCTGCGAGCGCTTGTGTCATGGCTAATGGATCCGCGTAAAATAATGCACGACGTTGACGAGAATAAAATCGAAGAGCGCGACGTAACCGCCGAGCAAGACCATCGCGATGATGACGACGAGCGTGGAATCAGTCAGCTCTTTGTAGCGCTTGATCCCTTTCTCTTTCGATTCCCAGGGCCACGAAGCTTTTTGCAGTTCGACTTTCACTTCGTTAAAGAAGTTTTTTGTTTTAGTGATCACAAAAAGATGTCGATGTAACGAATTGTCGATCTTGCAGCCGAACACGCCAGGAGGGACTCGAACCCCCAACCGACGGTTTTGGAGACCGCTACTCTACCATTGAGCTACTGGCGTAATTTCGATTCTAGAATCTAGTCGAGAATTTCAGCTACGCGACCAGCGCCGACGGTTTTTCCGCCTTCGCGAATCGCGAAGCGGATTGTCTTTTCCATCGCAATCGGGGTGATGAGCTCGACCTCCACCGAGACGTTGTCGCCCGGCATAACCATTTCGACGCCTTCCGCCAGCTTCACTGTTCCGGTCACGTCGGTCGTGCGGAAATAAAACTGCGGCCGATAATTCGTGAAGAAGGGCGTGTGACGGCCACCTTCCTCTTTGCTCAGTACGTAAACTTCGGCTTTGAATTTTTTGTGCGGCTTGATCGATCCCGGTTTGGCGATGACTTGACCGCGCTCGACGTCTTCCTTCTTCAGACCACGGAGCAAAACGCCCACGTTGTCGCCCGCGCGCGCTTCATCGAGAAGTTTGCGGAACATTTCGATGTCGGTGGCGGTCGTTTTGGCTGTGGGACGAATGCCGACGAGCTCGACTTCCTCCATTTTCTTAAGGATCCCGCGCTCGACACGCCCGGTCGCAACGGTACCGCGACCTTCAATGTTGAACACGTCTTCGACAGGCATGAGGAACGGCTGGTCGATCGGCCGATCCGGCACGGGAATGTAATCATCCACCGCCGCGACGAGTGCGAGGATTTGCTTCTCCGCTTCGGCGTCGCCGTTGAGCGCTTTGAGCGCGCTGCCTTTGACGATCGGGATTTTGTCGCCGGGAAACTCATATTGCGTGAGCAGATCGCGCACTTCCATCTCGACGAGATCGAGAAGCTCGGGGTCATCGACCATGTCGACCTTGTTCAGGAAGACAACGATTGAGGGCACACCAACCTGGCGCGCGAGCAGAATGTGCTCACGGGTCTGCGGCATGGGACCGTCTGCCGCGCTCACTACGAGAATTGCGCCGTCCATTTGCGCTGCGCCCGTGATCATGTTCTTCACGTAGTCAGCGTGGCCGGGGCAATCGACGTGCGCGTAATGGCGTTTTTCGCTGGAATACTCGACGTGCGCGGTGTTGATGGTAATGCCGCGCTCTTTTTCTTCCGGCGCGTTGTCGATCGAATCGTAGGCGCGCACTTCCGCCATGCCCTTTTTGGCAAGCACGCTCGTGATTGCGGCCGTGAGCGTAGTTTTACCGTGGTCGACGTGACCGATCGTGCCGACATTGATGTGCGGCTTATCGCGTTTAAATGCTTCCTTAGCCATTTCAATTCTCCTGTTTAACTAAACTACGTCTTTCAATTAAAACTTCTTTCCAAATCACGAACTCAACTGGAGCCCATGACCGGGATTGAACCGGTGACCTCGTCCTTACCAAGGACGTGCTCTACCAACTGAGCTACATGGGCCGGTCTGCTCCTCGCGGGTAGAACTAAAAGTCCCAGAGCCGCGTCAAACTTTGCAATTTGAACGACCATGGGACCGTCTTCGTTCTCGCAAAAAGTGTCCGAAAGCTAACAGCGCGCCTTCGGGTGTCAAAGAAATTTGTTGCTCGGGAAGGTTGTTGTCGATCTAACGAATGCGATTGCTCGTCACTTCCGCTTTTCCGCGCGTGGCCAATCGCCAAATCATCGCGATGAAAGCCCCGATCGTAGCAATAATAATTACCCACCAAACGATGCCGATGCCTTGTTTCTCGGGCGCAGGCGTGGGCGTGGCCGGCGGCGCATTCTTATCCGCGATCCTGGCTTGCGCATATTGCAGACGCTGCACCGTGTCGTAATCATCCGGCTTTAACTTCAAAGCGGCCTGATAATCGACGACCGCCTTTTCATACTGCTGCATAAGCGCGTACGTGTAACCGCGTCGCGCATAAGCTTGTTCGTAAGTGGGACTTTTCTCGATCTCGACCGTATAATCGGCGATCGCATCGTCGTAACGCTTGAGCCAACGCTTGGCCAGTGCGCGCTGATCGTAGTTCATCGCGTCGTTTGGATTTTTCTGGATGGCGATATCAAAATCCGCGATCGCTTTGTCCCACTCCTGTTTGCCGATCCAGGCAAAGCCGCGGTACTGATAAATAACCGGATCGCCCGGGGCGAGTTGAATCGCCTTGTCGAAGTCGGGCATGGCCGTATCGAATTGCCCTTGCCGCCGCAAAGTGTCTCCACGCTCACGATAGGCCAGCTCGTCATTGCCAGCGACTTCGATGGCCTTCGTAAAATCGGCGAGTGCTTCATTTAATTTTCCCGAGTCTCGATATGCGCTGCCACGGTTTGTGTAACCCTTCGGATCTTTCGGGTTGGCTGCGATCGCTTTCGAGAACTCTTCAATCGCCTGATCGTACTGTTTCGCTTGCGCCATTTGGATTCCGCGCGCGTTATGTCCGCCAGAGTCGCCACCCTCGGCACGCTGCCTGGCGTTAACCGAAACGACCATTGCGATCGATAAAAATGAAGCCGCAACCAAAGTAACTGTTTGATTTTTCAAATGCATATCTCCTCCCGATAAGTTCGTTTCTGCGCGATTTAGCGTTTGTAAGCGAGCAAATTTATCGCTCAATCTGACTGCGACAATGTCAGCATTTGCCTCCGCCGAACTGGAAAACGTGAAACCGCCGCGCGGCAGCATTTCCAAAGGCTACGCCGCCGTTCTCACCACTGTCGTCATCTGGTCGATGCCGTCGCTCTTTCAATTTTATCTCAATCGTTTTTACGATCCGTGGTCGCAAAATTTCTATCGCTACTCCGTCGCCTGTCTCGCGATTGCGCCTTTTGTTTTTTATCAGGTGCGCCGCGGCGGACCTAGGATCGACATGCACGCCGTGCTGCTTTGTTTGATCCCCTGCCTCCCGAATGTCGTCCACCAAATCACGCAGGTGCTCGCCTTGTTTTATATGGGGCCGGGCGTTTACGCGATCTTCAATCGTTCGTCTGTCATTTTCACCGCGCTCCTCGCGCTCATTCTTTTTCCGGAAGAGCGCCACGTTCTGCGCCAATGGCAATTTCAAGTCGGCACGCTGCTTGGTTTGGTCGGCGCTTTCGGCGTAGTCTGGTTTCAAGCCGGCGCGCAAGATCGACATGTCGCTTTGCCCGGACTTTTCATCGCTTTCACGGCCACGTTTTGCTGGGCGCTTTATGCCGTGCTTGTGAAACGTCCGTCGCAGCGGCTCGGTTCCATCCGCAGCTTTGGTCTGATCAGCTTCATCACATCCGCGCTGCTGCTTCCACTCACGCTCGCGTTTGGAAAGATCGACACCCCGCTGCACGTCACCGCCCACGTGAATCTCATTCTCCTCATTTCGGCGGTGACCTGCATCACGATGGCGCACGTTCTTTATTACGTCGCGATCCAGGAACTCGGCGTCGCGCTTTCGCAGACATTGCAGTTGCTCTGCCCCGTCGGCGCGCTCGGACTTTCCGCCTGGATTTTCGGCGAACGTTTGACGTCTGCTCAATTTCTCAGCGCGGCCATTCTTCTCTTTGGCGCATTTCTCGCCATGCGCACCAAGCCGGCAGCCATTCCCGACCCGGGCATCGAATAAAACGTTGCGAAGCAGCGCGAGAGTTTCGACATTCGCGCTCGGATGAATTTGAAAGCATATCTCGGCTCGCGGCAGAAAAAAGTGGATCGCGCTCTCAACTGCTATCTGCCGAAAGCGAGCACGAAGCCAAAAACGATCCACAAGGCGATGCGCTACAGCTTGTTCGCCGGCGGCAAACGTTTGCGCCCGATTCTTTGTCTCGCGGCATCGGAAGCGTGCGGCAGCAAGATCGACAATGCGCTTCCGCTCGCTTGCGCGCTCGAGTGCATTCACACCTACTCGCTCATTCATGACGATCTCCCGAGCATGGACAACGATGATTTCCGGCGCGGACGCCCGACCTGCCACAAAGTTTTTGGAGACGGCATCGCTATTCTTGCGGGAGACGCCTTGCTCACGATCGCGTTTGAAATTGTGGCGCGCGCAAAATTTTCCGGCCGTTACGATATGTCGATCTTGCTGCGCGAAGTCGCGGTCGCGGCTGGCAGCCAAAAACTGATCGCGGGCCAGGTCGCGGATTTGGAAGCGGAAGGACGTCGCGTGAACCGCGCGCAGCTCCGTTACATTCACGAAAACAAAACGGCGGCGATTCTGACAACGTCAGTTCGGCTCGGCGCCATGAGCGCGAATGCAAATCCCAAACAGCTCGCGGCAATTACGAAATTCGGTCGCGCCCTCGGACTCGCGTTTCAAGTGATCGACGACATTCTCGATGTAACGCAAACGAGCGAGAAGCTCGGCAAGAGCGCCGGCAAAGATGTCGCCGCGCGCAAAGCAACTTATCCGGCGGTGATCGGCTTGGAAAAATCACGCGCCGAAGCGAAGCGGCTCACACGTCAGGCGCACGACGCATTGTCGATCTTCGGCGCGAAAGCGGAAACTCTGCACGCTCTCGCGAATTACCTGCTCGAGCGCGAATACTGAACTTGTAGGGCGTCTGTGTCAGACGCCGATCAATCCCTGCGTTTCACAGAAACGCCCTACAATTAATGTGAAACCAAGGCTAGATTCGGATCGATCTCTTCGGTCACTTTCGATCCAAATCCGTTTTGCAATCGCAACGAAGCAGCGAACGCGATCATCGCCGCGTTATCCGTGCATAACCACGGCTCAGCGGTTTTGAATTCGAAGCCTTCGCGCTCGCATTTTTCTCGCAATTGCTTTCTCAATTCTTGATTGCAACTCACGCCGCCGCTCACCGTGACAAGATCGACATTATTTTTCTTCGCCGCCGCGATTGTCTTCCGCAAAAGAACATCGACGACCGCTTGTTGAAATGACGCGCAAAGATCGTTCATAACGCGGTCATCCCGAGCGAATGCGAGGGATCTCACAGTTGGTCTCGCGCCACTCGAACGTTTGTGAGGTCCCTCGCCGCCTGCGCGGCTCGGGATGACACCAATCTTAGGCAACAAATAGCGCACGGCCGTTTTCAATCCGCTGAAGCTAAAATTTTCCGAATCGAGCATGCTGCGCGGCAGATCAAAACGTTTTGCATTGCCACTTCGTGCGAGTTTTTCGATCTCAGGTCCGCCGGGATAACCGAGCCCCAGCAGTTTCGCGACTTTGTCGAAAGCTTCGCCGGCGGCGTCGTCCACCGTTCGGCCGATGATTTCATAATCAGCGACGCCGCGCACGAGGATCGACATGGTGTGACCGCCGCTGACGACGAGTGAAACATTCGGTTTGATTTTCGATTCGCCGAAAAATGGCGAGAGCAAATGGCCTTCAAGATGATTGATCGCGAGATACGGTTTGCCGAAACCGAGCGCAAGGCCTTTTGCGATCGACGCACCGATCATCAACGAGCTCGCGAGACCGGGTCCGCTCGTCGCCGCGAATGCGTCGATCTCCGACATGTCGATCTTAGCGTCGCGAACGGCCTGCTCGACCAAGCGCGGCGCATGCACGAGGTGATTGCGCGATGCAACTTCCGGCACCACGCCCCCGTATTTTTCATGCTCCGCGATTTGCGAAGCCACTTCGCTCGCCAGTAACTCAGAGCCGGAGTGGCGATTGCCGTCGCGCAAAATCGCGACGGCGGTTTCATCGCACGACGTTTCGATAGCCAGGATTGTTGTCATCACACAACGCGTGCCATTCCGAGCGGAGCGAGGAATCTCACAAAGCTCGTCGCATCACGCTGGGTAATTTGCGTGAAGTTTACACCACATGGGAGGTCCCTCGCCGTCTGCGCGGCTCGGGATGACAACGCTGTTTATCTCTTCGCCGCGTCCGGCTTGGGCGCGTTTTCTTGCGCGTAAATCATGACGCCTTTGAGCGCATCGATCGCGCGCAGCAACTGTGGGTCCTTGTTCTTGATAATGTTCTTTTCTTCCTCAGGCTTCACGTTGTCGGCGCTGCGCGCGGCGAAAAGCGAACGCTCCTGCTCGGCACTGATCGGCACCCGAATGTTTGGCGTGACGCCGTTTCCGTGAATTACTTGTTTGCTCGGCGTGTAATATTTGGCGGTCGTAAAGCGCAGGGCCGATCCGTCCGGCAATTGCATCACGTTCTGCACAGAGCCTTTTCCAAACGTGGTTTCGCCGACAATAATCGCACGATGCAAATCTTTTAACGCGCCGGCCACGATTTCCGATCCGCTGGCGCTGCCTTCATTCACGAGCACGGCCAGCGGAAAATGCGGCCGCTCCTTCGCGGTCGGCGAAGTGGCGTATTCGTGCTGCTGCGACGCGGCGCGGCCACGCGTGGAAACAACTTTCGTGTTGGCCGGCAAAAATTGCGCACAGACATCCACCGCGCTGTTCAAAAGTCCGCCCGGATTATTGCGAAGATCGAGAACGAGCGCTTGCATTCCCTGCTTCTGCAATTGATCGAGCGCCTTCGAAAGCTCCTCCGCGGTCGGCTCGTTGAATTGAATGAGCCGCACATAAGCGATCTTGAATGGCCCACCCAAATCCGCATCGAGCAGGCGCGCGCCTTTCACGCTCTGAATTTTTATTTCCGTGCGCTCGAGCATGTAATCTTTGATTTCCTTCGTGGAGGGACGAAAAATGGTCAGCGTGATCTTTTGGCCGGGCGCGCCGCGCAATGCATTCACTGCGTCGCTCAATTCCATCTTGTCGGTGGCACTTCCGTTGATCCGCAAAATTTGATCGCCGGAAAGAATGCCGCCCTTGGCCGCGGGCGTATCTTCCATCGGTGTGACGACCGTGAGCAGCCCGCCTTTCACCGACACCTCGATGCCGAGGCCGTTGAAACGGCTGCGCGTATCGTCCTGCATGTCCTTGAAATCATTCGCATCCATGAACTGGCTGTGCGGATCGAGCGACGAGAGCATGCCTTTCATGGCGGCGTAGATCAGATCGTGATAACTGATCTTGTTTCCATCGACATAATCTTGTCGCACGAGCTGGACGGCTTTCGCGAAGACCGAGATTTGCGCGTAACCGCTGTCGTCATCAGCGCCGGCCGCGCGCACGCTATGAAGACGGACGCCGAATAAAATGCCGAGCAGCACCAAGACCAACGATGTGCTGAATAAGAGACGCCGCTTCATAAAGAAGATTGAGTCATCGCGAATGAAGAAGATGATCGCGCATCCAGAATTTTTTGGCAACGGACAAACCCTTCGCTAAGCTTCCAGCCGCACAAACGCCGCTCGTCATGAAAATTAAACGCACCGTTTTTCTCTTTGTCGCGATCTCATTGTCGATCTTGGGCAACCTCACGGCACAAGAAGCTGACATCGAATTCGACAAAGTCGCCGACGAATTCATCCGCGGCCATTTCGCGGCGCGGCCGCTCGCCGGCACCGCCATCGGTTTGCATGAATACGATGGGAAGATCAGCGATTACACGAGGCTGGCGATCGACGCGGAGATCGCGCGACTCAAACGCTTCGACGAGCGATTAAAAAAATTCGACACAAGCAAGCTCAGCTCACGCGCTGCGATCGATCTGCGCCTGCTCCAGACCGTGATCAGCAGAGAGCTTTTTCAAATTCACGACATGGCGGTCTACGAGCGCAACCCGATGACTTACGCGCGCGCGCTAGACCTGAACGTGTATGTGAAACGAAATTTCGCGCCGCTAGAGAGCCGCGTTCGCAGCATTATCCAGATTGAGTCGCAAGTGCCGAACATCATCATCGCTGCCAAAACCAATCTCAACGATGTACTGCCGAAGCCCTACGTCGAGCTGGCGATTCAGATCGCGCGCGGCTCCGCCGAGTTTTTAAAGACGAATTTGGTGGAGGCGGTGGGCGAGCTGAAAGATGAAAAGCTGCGCGCGAATTTTGCTCAATACAATCGCAAGGCCTACACCGCGCTGGTCGATTACGCGAGTTGGCTGGAGAAGGACAAGCTGCCCAAAGCCACCGCCGACTTCGCGCTCGGCGAGGAGAAATTCCACCGCATGCTCGCGGAAACGGAGTTGGTCGACATGCCGCCGGCGAAGATTCTCGATCTTGGCCTGGAACAGTTGAAGCA
>CATPCN010000455.1 GCA_955652855.1 uncultured Chthoniobacterales bacterium
GCCTGCACCTTGGCTTCTGTCTCGCTCTTAATTTGCTCTGACCGTTGCTCAATCCAGTGCGACCGCCGCGGCAATTGATCGGCGTTTACAGTTTGCGTCTTACAAATGTATTTGCGGAAGTTTTGCGACGACTCGGCGCCACGCGCGCGTGGATCGTGCACGGTCTGAGCGACAATGGAATGGGCATGGATGATATCTCGATAAGTGGTCCGACGACGGTTGCTGAGCTTGCAGGCAACAAAATCATTTCGGGCGTAATTGATGCGAGCTGGCTCGGTATCGCGCGCGCGCCGATTACCGCTCTACACGGAGGCGATGCGGCCGCTAACGCCGTCACTCTCCAGGGAATTCTCTCGGGAGAAATCACCGATGCGCGGCGCGATCTTGCGATCGTCAACGCGGCCGGCGGATTTGTTGTGGCGGATCTTGCACAAAACATGAACGAGGGAATCATGCGCGCGCGTGAGCAGATCGAAAGTGGCCGCGCGCTCGCCAAACTGCGCGACCTGCAGAATTTTCAGCCCGAGAGGTCCGGATAAGTCCGGTCCAAGTTTCGCAGAAGAGCGACCGCGAGCGTATGTCGATCTAACGGTCGACCCAGGGCCATGGCGAGCGAGCCGGCGTGCAAGCGCACGTCGTTCGAAAAATGTTCGGGCGTTTGATTCACATTGATTCCAATTCCGGCGATCGCGAAATGCAGATCTTTTTTTTGCGCGCGCATCTCAACGAGCACGCCGGCAATTTTTCGATCGCCGAGATAAACGTCGTTAGGCGGTTTGACGGTGGGAATGACGTCGAATTGTTCGCGAACGGTTTTGGCGACGGTGCGCGCCGCCCAATCAGTAAGCCGCGCCGATTGATCGAGCGGAATTTTCGGCCGCAACAAGATCGACAACCACAAGCCGAGACCGCGCCCCGATTCCCAATGCTTGCCTTGCTGACCGCGGCCGGCGGTTTGTTGTTCGGCGAAAACGACCAGGCCTTCAGCGACGTTCGGCGCGGCCATCTGCAAAACGACATCATTTGTTGACGTCGTTTGCTCGAGAACAACAATCTCGCGGCCGATCACGCATTTGCCGAGCGCGGCGCGGAGCAGCGCGGCATCAAGCTGCGACATGCGTGAGTTCCAACGACAGATCGATTGCGCGCGCCGAGTGCGTGAGCGCGCCGACAGAAATGTAATCCACGCCTGTGGCCGCGATCTCGTGGACGTTTTCCAGCGTAACGCCGCCGCTCGCCTCGAACTTCACCCTTCCATTTCCGAGCGCGACAGCTTCGCGCATAGCGTCCGGTTTCATGTTGTCGAGGAGGATCACAGCCACTCCGTCGATTTTCAGAAACGCGCGCACTTGCTCCAGACGATCGGCTTCGATTTCGACACGAATATCGGGGTGCGCTTTGCGAAGGCGTTGAATCGAATTTGCAAGATCGACATGTTCCCCACCAGCGCTCAAATGATTGTCTTTTACCAGCGCCATGTCGTGCAGTCCGAAGCGATGATTGACGCCGCCACCGGCGACGACCGCCGCCTTTTCGAGCGCACGCAACCCGGGCGTTGTCTTACGCGTGTCCAAAATCTTTGCGCGATGTCTGCCAACGGCGTCTACGAATTGCCGAGTCAGGGTCGCAATTCCGCATAATCGCTGAAGAAAATTCAGGGCAACACGTTCCGCGGTGAGAATGGAGCGCGCCGCGCCGCGTATCTCGAGAATTATTTCGCCGGCTGCGATCTTGGCTGCATCCTGTTTGAGAATATCGATCCGCAAAGTTGGATCGACACGGCGAAAGACTTCCGCGGCGGTCTTAACCCCCGCAATGACCGCGGGTTCGCGCGCGACGATGCGCGCGACGGCATGTCGATCTTGCGGTACAAAAAATTCGGTCGTGACGTCGCCGCGATCAATATCCTCACGCAAAGCTGCGGCGATCGGATCAAAGTTTTCGTCATTCATCACACGAAAGCGCTCTCGATTGCGCGATAAACACAATTGCCGCGCACGTATGTTTCGAGCGTGGCGTGCGGCCCGCCTCGATAAATGCAAAGCGCGAGCACATCTTCCGTCGATAAATCGTCAAGCTTCTTGCGTCTCTTTCCATAGGGGAGCAACGCGGCAAGATCGACAATCAGCAGGTCGGCTTCTTTTCCGGTATCGAGCGAGCCAATCACAGCTGCCTTTCCCAGCGCCCGCGCGCCGCCGGTCGTGGCGAGATAAAACGCTTCGCTCGGGCGCAGCCGCTGCAGATTCGGCTCGGACATCGTGCGCACCTTTTGCACGTCGATGGCTGCGCGGATCACTTGCCACATGTTGAGTTCTGGTCCGGCCGCGACATCGGAACCGAGACCGACGGCCAGCCCGGCTTTCAAAAGCTGATCGAGCTTGATCAAGCCACTGCCGAGAAAAAGATTCGACGTAGGACAATGCGCGACGCTCGATTGCGCGGCCGCGATTGCGTCGATTTCCCGGGCATTAAGATGAATGCAATGTCCGAGCACGGTCTTCGGCGTAAGCAGGCCGCACTTTTCATAAACGTGCGTGTAATCGCGCGCCGACATATATAAATGGTGGACCTTCTCGATCTCCTCGCGGTTTTCGGCGAGATGCGTTTGAATATAAGCGTCGAAGCGCGTGGCCAGTTCGGCGGCGCTGCGCATCATTTTTTCCGAGCACGTGACGGCAAAACGCGGGCTGAATGCATACTCGAGGCGACCGTCCGCTGCGCCGTGCCATTTTCGGCAAAGCCGTTCACTTTCCACCAATGAAACGGAAAGAACTTTCTTCGGTTGGGCCTGTCCATATGAGCCGAGGTCCATCATCATCTTGCCGAGAATGACGCGTAGGCCGCTCTGCTCCGCGGCTTGAAATCCGACCTCGCAACTGTCTTCGAAAATCGCCGCGTAAACCATGGCGGTGGTCGTGCCATTTTTCGCCAGCTCGTGGAAAAAAAGCGGCGCTTCTTCGCGCGCGGTCGGTCCAGTGAATTCGCGTTCGACCGGGAAAATATTTTCGCGCAACCAGGGAAGCAGCTGGCTCTCGCCGCGGGCCACCGCGGAATATTGCGGCAGATGGGTGTGGCAATCGATCAGCCCGGGAAAAACGCATACCATCCCGCGATCGCTCCAGCGGACACCTTTCAGCCGTTGCATCCGGCGCAGGTCGTCGTAATCGCCGACTTCGGCGATCTTGCCATTCTCGACGATGATGCCGCCGTTTCGCCGAGCACGAAGCGATCCGAACTCCGGGGCGTCAATCAGGAACCCGCGAATTCCAAACAGTTCCTGTTCCATAAAGTGTTGCGCCTCTAAAAACACCACATGGCCGGGAGA
>CATPCN010000456.1 GCA_955652855.1 uncultured Chthoniobacterales bacterium
AACCATAACACGCGGCTTCTCGCCAGCCGTCTGGGCTGAGGAGCAAGTGCGTTTCAGTCGTTTTTCCGTGATAACCACGCTTTGAATATATCGCGATGCTTGATAATTGCCGAGAAGTTTGTTTGCCGGTGACTTTGCACGGTTTGCCGGATAAACCACCCTGCACACGATCGCCCTCCTGCACCTCGCCGATTGGCTTCATCGTTCCGTCGGCCATGTTCGCCAGCGTGTCCGGCGACCAGCAAGTCCTGTTGTCGAGCACGCTGACCCACTGCACGCCCTTGATGAGGTCTTTGTTTTGCTGGTAGGTTTCGAGCCGGGCGAGGTTGGCGGTCGCGATCACGTCGGTGCGCACGAGCGTCTCCGCCTGGTAGGTCGGTATCTGCATCAGGCCGTCGGTGAACCCGGCGTCGCGCGTGCCGCGCACTCGCTGGACAAGCTCGTTGACGGACTCGCCTTGCAACATGCCGACCCGCATCTGCACGGTGAACTTGTCGAAGAGCGCCTTGCCCTGCAGGCTCCACCACTCGTCGGTGTAGCGGCCGCCGATGAACGCCTTGTCGACCATGCTGGTCAGCTGCGTCGGCGTGAACGCGACCGACATGATAGGCGCGCCCACCGTCTCCGCGACGACCGCGACGAACTGGGCGGACACCGCGCGCGCCACGTTGTAGAGCGCGCTGAGGTTCGTCTGCGAGATGTCGCCGTAGGCGGTGTTGATCGTGTCGCGCGTCTGGGCCAGCAAGGTGCGGAGCCGCTGCCGATCCATGGCGGCGTTCTTGCCCACGACCTTGTCGATGTTGGCGACGATGTCGTTCTCAAGTTGAACGAGCAGCTTCACAACGTCGTCCCGCACGCTGGCTGAGACGCGCATCAGGTCGATCACGTTGACGTTGATCTCGTCGATCAAGACCGAGGCGATGTTGGTCGTGTCGCCCTGGAACATCGGCTAATCCACGAAAGCGAAGCTGATAAGAGTGAACTTGGCAGAACCGCCTTTAACCCTTACTCCGTGTCCGTAGGCGCTTTTGCCTCCAAAGGTCATTCCGGCATCCCATAACACCTGCTTGGCCTTGTTGAACTGAGCCAGCGTCGCCGGACTCGAATTAGCCATCTGTCCACTGACATTGGCCCACGCATCTGGAGTCAAAGGAACTTTGATTGCGACAATGCCTTTGCCGATAATGTCAGGTAGAACAAAGAATTGAGCATCGCACCACCAGTTATTGAACAGAGTTCCCTCCTCCAAATAAAGATGGATTGTTGCCGGGTCACCGCCGTCCAGCGGCACGAATGTTGCCTGACCGTCCACTTGAATCTTGACTTCCAGAAACGATTTAGCTGGAACCCGCACGAGTCGGGTTAAATAGTTGATGTGCCCGGTCACAGGAAAAGCAAACGTGCACCCACCGTTATTGGTCTGGGTGACATCGAAAACGTTGTTAGTTTGTCCGTCCGCTTTACTGAAACTAGCCTCCCACGGTTTCGGCGCGTTAGGATTGGGCGGGACATATCGTGCACACCCACATAGGAGCACGACCATAAATATGAACGCGGTTTTCACGTTTTACTGCACGCCAGAGGTGGTTTGATTGCCTGGCGTTTGGTTGCCGGGCGTTTGGTTGCCGGGAGTCGCGCTCGCGCTTTTTCCGGCAGGCTGTTGTCCAGGTTGCATCCGACCGGACGCCTGCGCCAATTCCAAGAACATGCTCTGGCCGTCTTGGATCATCTTCTTCTCCTCGTCCACGGTGCGGTCGGGCGGTATAATCTCGCCGTCCTGCAGCTTGCGGAACAAGGTCTCGAAGCTGATGCCGTTCTGGAGGTAGAGCTGCATCAGCTTGGTCGCGTCGTCCGGTGTGACCGTGACTCCGAGGAAGTCGGTGTTGAGCGTGTAGCTGACCATCTGCTCGGCTGCCTCGGGCGTGTCGACGGTTGAACTCCACCAGTAAGCCCACGCCAACAGGTTGGTCAGGCTCTGGGTGAGCGAGAGCGAGATGCGCAGGAGCACGGCTGTCTCCGATGTCTGCCGCAGCGCGACCGTGGCGTAAGCTTCGCGCCCGACTTGGTGCGCCAGCTGGGCGTCGAGCATGCGCGCGCCGAGCGCGGCCATCTGCCGCTCCTTCTCTTCGACCGCGTCCAGCAGCGACTTCAAGCCGGTTCCGGCGAGCTCGAGGAAGCCGCAGCGCGCGTTCGGCTCGGATGACACCCACGCGGTAGTCGCGCCGAGGAAGAGGTCTTGGTTCTTGTCACTGAATCCCGCTGCCCACGGCGTCGGCACGCCGAGGAAGTGGCGCGCGTTCTCAAGGTCTGCGCTGGTGCGGTAGAGCGAGAGGTTGATAAGAGCAAGGTCGAGCATCGGTGACCGCGCCACGTTGCCTCCATAAGGGCCGTAGGGCGTGTGGAAGACGAACGGGATGTCGGTGAGGTTCGCGCCTTTACGCTGCGGATAGAACTTGTTGACCGGCGTGAAGTCTTCCTCGCGCGTGGTCGCTCCGGGCTTCTGTCCGCTGCCGGTTCCTTCCAACCATGCGTCTTCTGTCGCTTTGTTGGTGAACCCCTGCTCTTTAATCATGCGCCATATCGTGCACTGGACGAAGCTTCCGCCGGAGCCGTCGTCGAGCAGTTCCATCACGCGCCATTGGTCGTAAAGGACGTGCATGTACTTATCCGCGGCGCGCTCGCTGTCGATCGGATTGTAAGCTTTTGGGTCAAGCTCGTGAAGCACGAGCAGCACCAGCGCCATCTTGCCGTTGCGCCGCTCGTACTTCCAGTTGGTGATGTCCTCGGCGGCGTAAACGACCGCGAACGGTTGGCCTTCATCCTCGTCCCAGTCCACCAGCGTGCCGCACCGCCCGAACCCGGCGACGCGCTCGGCGATGTCCTTGCT
>CATPCN010000457.1 GCA_955652855.1 uncultured Chthoniobacterales bacterium
GCGCGGCTTCTGCAAGTTTCGCTTCTTCTGCGGCCTTCGCTATTGCCAGAGTCTTCGCACGCTCGGCTTCCGCCACCTTTGCTTCCTCGACCTTCTTGGCAAGTTCGGCGGCGACACGCGCCTTTTCGGCTGCTTTGGCCTGCTCGGCTGCTTTGGTCTGCTCTGCGGCTTTCGCGCCTTCGATCGCAAGACGGGTCTGTTCTTCTTGCGCGGCCTTTGCTTTGTTCGTTGCTTCCAGACGTGCGATTTCAGCGGCGAGCTTATCGCGTTGGGCTTTGGCAAGATCGGTAAAGAAACCCGAAGGATATTTGTTAATAAATGAATCCCATACCGGCATGGTGCCAACGCGCTCGGCAAGTTCATAATCGCGCCGCATCGTGGCATCTCGATCGACCGGAGCAGTCGAGGCAGGGGCGGCCGGAACTAACGTCACGTCGTTTCCGCCCAAAGAGCCATAGATGAAGGGCTCTTGCATATTGTTCGTGGCCTTCAATACATCGTCGCGCACGAAGCCGAATGCCCTGCGGAGATCGAGCCCAGGCTTGGTAAGATGGTTGACCAGCGCCGTTGCGAACGGACCGTTTTTGGAATCGCCATCGGATGCGGTCGAACCCGCTTTCGCGGCAAACGCAATCATCGTGTTGGGGCTGGACGGTTCGACCTTGGCAAGCCCGCGTCCGATCGACCGCGATCCTATGGTTCGCTTCATGGTCTTGGCGAACGGGTTGTCGCGGCAGGCATCCAGAATGACCAGCCGAAGCTGCCTGGCCGGTTCAACGGTGAACAGCACGCGGTCCAACGGGAACGTCTCATCGAGCACGTCGGTATCGGTTTCAAGCGTTGCGTCTATCGGGATCAGATAGTTGGTTCCATCCAGTTCGATGCCGTGTCCGGCGTAATAGATCACCGCCACATCGGCGTTGCGCGTCTTGTTGCCAACTCGCGCAAGGCACGACGCATTTCCACAACGCCCAAATCTACTTTGGAATCGACACTATCGAAGCCGGCCTCTTTGAACATGGTGACAATCGCCGCCGCGTCGTTAACCGGGTTCTTGAGTTGAGCGACGTTCTTGTAACCAGAATTGCCGATGACCAGCGCAACGCGCTTGTCGGCGTGCGCGGTAGCGCCGGTTGCGGCCAAAATGGCCGCCGCCAGGATTATGGAGCGCAAAACAGCCATTGGACGAGTCAATCAATAGTCGAATGAGGTCAGATTATCCTGATGCGAACTTGCTGAACAGCGGGGGTTTCGGCCATGCCGGAAGCAAAGTGATCTAGCGCACACAGAACAAGACGGCTGGAGCGAACCCCAAGCCCTTACGAATCCCGGTTCGGGTTACGTTGACGAGTTCTTGTGGATGCGGTCGGCTGGCTGGGAAGCAGAATTCAACGAACCCGGCGTATTGCCGAATGGGCAATCTGCGCTGCCAATTCTCGCTCAGAACATCTCGAAATATTCCCGCTGTTCCCATTCCGAGACCTCGGCCTGGAAGCGCTCGATCTCGGCGTTCTTGATGTGGACGTAGTAGTCGACGAAGCCTGCACCCAAGGCCTCGCGAAAAAAGCTGTCGTCCTTCAGCGCAACCACCGCTTCCCCAAGCGTCTTCGGCAAAAGGCTCGCCTTCGTTTCATAAGGCGTGTCGGCGGAGGGACCCGGGATCCATTCCCCGATCGGCGCCATCAAGCCCGGCGAGAATTTGCGACGCCATGTAGAGATACGGATTGGCCGCGGGTTCGCCGATGCGGTTTTCGAGGCGGGTGGCGGGATCGTCGCCTCCGGCGAGCACGCGGACCATCACGCCTCTGTTGTCACGCCCCCAGATCGCGCGATCCGGCGCCAGCGAATAGGAGCGATAACGCTTGTAGCCGTTGATGGTCGGCGTTGCGAACACGGCCGAGGCCCGGGCATGCTGCAACAGCCCGCCGAGATAGCCGCGACCGAACGGGCGGCTGGCCGGGCTGACCGGCATCCTCGGGCGACATCCTCGCATCTTCGAGTTTGCAGGCAAGCGCTTTCCTTGTCCACACTGGCCTCAGGGCGAGACTTGGTGCCTAAAAAGGAGTCCAATCTGTTGATCATGCAGTATGCAAAATTCAAGACTATACACCACGATCGAATTCGCTTGATCGGTGCCTCTGCGGATGCACACTTCGATTGATGGCCTTATGACCAGCGGGGAATGCCCTATGCCGCTTCGCAAACTCAATATGCGGGATGTCAAACCATTCGACTATGGCTTCGGAGCTCCGATCATTGCGCAGATGGCCGACATCGGCCGCGCGCTCGGAAGCGTCTCCATCGGTCTTGCCGTTCAGACCGTACGCCCGGGATGCTATTCGTCGCGACGGCATCGACATCTGTTCCAGGAAGAGATTTTGATAGTGATCGCAGGCGCCGGTACGCTTCATCACGGTGATGATCGCCTTCCCGTCGGGCCGGGCGACTGCATCTGCTACTTGCCCGGCGATCCCGAAGCGCACACGTTTGAAAACACCGGCCTCGAGGATGATCTGGTGATCTGGGCCTTCGGTAATCGCTTTCGCCATGAGGTATGCGTATATCCCGATCAGGGTGTCGCCTTTGTCGAGGGTCTCGGCGCTGATGTTCCGTTGGATCGCGTTGCTCCGAGCGAATGGACGGAGGAGTTGCGCAAGCGCTAGCGCACGGTAAAGCTTTTGATGACACGACCATACTATGCTTACCCTGTCGGCATGAAATCCAGCTCCCGCATGTTGAAAATCCGTCGGGCCGTCCGCGACGACATCACGGAGATCGTGCTTGTGCGTCGAGAAGCCATCTTCTCGAAGGCCGCGACCCACTACGACC
>CATPCN010000458.1 GCA_955652855.1 uncultured Chthoniobacterales bacterium
AAGAGTGGAAACGATGCCGTGACGTTCGAGCAGGTGGTGGAAATCAAGGATGCGATTGCCGCTGTACCGGAGTACGCGAGAGTCAAGGAGTTTTTCGATAAGCTGGCATCGGGGCAGAGTGCGGCGGTGGTTTTGTTGAAGGCGAAGTAAAGGGCCACAACTGAAAGCTATTGTTGAAGAGCTGAAATTGCTGCCGAAAGAGTAGCGATCATTAGTCGCACAGCGGTTCACTGACCCCTGCAGAGGGAGACGAATTGGCCCGCATCATCCGGACGCTGTTTGGGCGATCCGTCGAATATCAATGCATTCAGGAGAGAGGGCTGGGTAAACTTTGGTTAGCTAAGCTAAATAGATGGAGTTATCGACACGTTCCAAATATTTCGCTCGGCCCAGGGCCGGCGATGACTAAAAGACAACCAAACGCCTTCGTCGATCATGGTACGATATTGCTACTATATGGAATCTCCCTAGGCGGCCCAGTAGTTTGGCTAGAAGCTCAACTTCGGAAGTCGGACCTTGAGGAGGGTCAGCGCAATGACCGACGATCAAAAAGAAAAGTGTCACGGGATTATCCACACAGCATCAGCTGCTGCCGCTGGTGTTGGAGCGGGATTAGCACAAATTCCGCTCTCAGACAGCGCCGTAATCATTCCGATACAGATAACAATGATTGTTGGGCTGGGACGGGTGTTCGACGTTCACATCACGGACGCGGCGGCGAGGGGAGTGGCCCTAGGAATGGTCGGGATGTATGTCGGGCGTTCTGTTGCGCAAATCTGTGTCGGGTGGATTCCAGGAGTCGGGAATGCGATCAACGCCGGAACTGCGGCGGCGGTGACCGAGGCCATGGGATGGGCCGTTGCATCTAAGTTCGACAAAGGTGATCTACGAGGCTAGCGTCATGCAGCAAGCACCAAGCACGGTTCTGATTGGCTTGATAACGAGCTAGGCAATCTGGCGGAACGTGCTGACAAGCCTACACCTCTTCTAAGAGGTGAAGTCCAGTACCATTAGCGAGATAGACGCGACATGACTGATTCCCGAATGAGTGTTAGAAAGGCGGATACGTTCGGCTCTCTAATGCGAGATCCTAAAACGGTCGCAACTATTCTAAGGGCATTTTTCCCAACTTGGGGTCATTTCTTTCGAGCAATAGCTACAACTGCTCTTTCTTTATTTATTGGGGCGACTTGGTGGCAAACGTTGCACGTGTTGAAGCATGACTTTTTCAAAGATCTCCTTGAGGTTACTCTACTGTTGGCAGTTCTGTTCATAGCCGAAGGACTTGAGATAGCCTACACCATCCTACGCGACAAGTACCCTGAGCAGTTGGGAGAGGTTGATGGCCGTATTTTCAGCGACATGAAGACCCGGGAAAATCTGTTCTATGAAGCTCGCGAATGGTTGGTTGTTCTTATTATCGTAGCCCTAACTCTTAAAACAGAATTCGCCAAAGTCTATATTCCTTTTTTTGGCCTGATTCCGGATTTTGAAGTCGCTGGTGTCGTAGTACAGGCGCACATCCTATTCTCTATCCTGTTTACCACGGTGCCGCTTGTCTGGATCGCTCAGGGTCCCGCCAAGGAGTTCGCGCGAGTCTACCCTCTGAGAATGCTAATCATAGCCAGCAAGACGAAGGTTTGGCTTCTTGTGAAGGTAATGGGATACCTTGTCAACAAATCGGGGTTGACAGGGCCTTCGAGGGCAATGGGGCTTGGGCTCGTAAGGGCAGGAGCATCTGGCTCTGACCTAAGTCTTAAATCCAGCGACCATGGTTGGTTTTGTGAGTCCGTTAAGCGCCTAGGCACCGCGTTGCACGAGAATTCGGTAACGGTTAACATCGATCGAGATGGTTCGTGCCGTATCCGCCAACGACTCCTAATTTACGCGGTCTCTCCCCAGACGGTCTTTCGCCATTTCTTAATGTTGGACTCAGCTGCCATTGGGGGTAGCCTTAAAACGAACTTGCTAAAAGGATATCATGGGCCGCCCATCAGTGAAAAACATAACAAAGTCTATGATCAGTTGGAGGCGATTCTGAAGGGTGAGTCGCCTGCGCCCGAATTCGAGGAAGTGCCGGAGTTTTGCACTCCCACACTCTGCGAATCTGCGGAGGGCCGGCGCGCGGAGTTCCGCGCCAAAACTTGGTACGAAGTTCCACTCCCAGGGAGGTCTTTCGTTTTGCTTGTCGAGTGCGAGGGAAGCTGGGGGCCGCAGGCATTTCGAGTGGTCGATGGCAGGGGAAACTCTTACACAGATTCCTGTGACTATCCTTGTCAACGCTATCGTTTAAGAATCTCGCCCGATCCGGTAATTCGCATGCATTTCACGAATGTAACGGCTGAAGCCACCTTCATGGGGAACTTCCATCGAGGAGAGGCTGACAGATTGAGGTTTGCAAAAGAAGCCAGCGTTACGGAGCTCGGCTGTCTGCTGAAGTATCCGCTTCCTGGAGCCAGCTACAGGTACACCTGGGACGTCGTTGTTCCTCCAATTCAAAACGCTGAGCAGTAGGCATGAACAGCCAAAGTTGTACTTCAGATTATTGACTCATGTGATTGTGGCAGGTGAGCGCCGGAGCCCTCAAGGAGGTCGGGCCGCACTAGCTTTGGAGCATAGACTTCCTCTTGCCACTCGCGACCAACATTTTTCTTTCGTCTCAGGGCTGCCCCTCCTGGATTGGCAGGCGGTTGGTAGCCTGAGTCATCAGTTATCTGCCGATAAACGTGTTGCTATAAGCTGCGGTTCTGGATATCCTTTGAGTTGTAGGGTTTACCGCTACAATCCAATTTCATGACGACTGCCCAAACAACCAAGCGCTTTTCCTTGGTGCTCATCAAGCCATCGCACTATGACGACGACGGGTACGTCATCCAATGGCTGCTTTCCGCTATTCCCTCTAATTCGCTCGCGGTGATCAATGGCCTGGCGTTGGATTGCAAGGAACGCCGTATTCTGGGCGATGACGTGGAGATCGACATCTCGGTGATCGACGAGACGCATATG
>CATPCN010000459.1 GCA_955652855.1 uncultured Chthoniobacterales bacterium
ATCGGCGTCCTGAAGTGGACGCCTCCTCACGGCAGGTGGATCTTGTCTCTTCACGTGCATCACAAAGTGAAGCATCTTATAGCCGCCACTTGCACTCGGTCGATCGAATTCAAATACCGTGACACCAGGGCTAGGGTCTATGAACCAGTCCTCCCTACGCACATACGCGGCTAACAGCTTCGGAACTGCGATTCGAAAGAACTCATCAAAATCCCTTTCTCGCAGAGTCCTTGGTTCCCGATAACCGGTCCGGCTGTGAAGTTCGCGTTCTAAGTCTGGATGCGTCTGTATGTTGTCGGAGATAGCGCCCTCCAGCAGATTTTGATATTCACCCGTCAGATCGCGAGGGCCAATCTGAGCTGTATACATCAAGGCAAATTCATCGATCGTCTTGCCATCCGCCTGAAACGGCTTCCTTTGCCACTCAAGAATCTTCATGAAAGAGCGCAGAATGCGGCCCGGAAACTCATCGTTTGGTTTCAGCAGAAACTCTTCAAGATCGAGGTTGATAATGTCGAACGGAAACTCCCTGATGAACATGCGTCGCTGTTGGATAAGGCGTTTCTTTTCCCTGACCACATCGGTGTCGCGATCGGAGGTGTCAGAGCTCAACGCGCGATTGAGGGGACCATCCTCATCTGGATCTTCAGTTAGTACTAGCTTGGTGAAATCAGCAGGGAAGCCCAGCGAACCCGGTATGTTGATGTAGGTGGCATTCACAGACTCTTCATCCTTGTCGAAAAATACGACAGTGTCAAACTTCCCGTTATCCGAAACCCTGACGATCTTGGCCACATTCAGCATTAGGACATCCACGGCCCCTGAGGCGCAAAAAGTAAAGTATCGTATTCTTCTTTGCTTGGGTTGCCTTCTAATTACGGCGAGCTGCCTCTTGCATGCTGGGAGCCATCCGTTCACCCTCACGTAGTGCTTAAGGGGGCATTGTTCGAAAGCAAATGTGCTGGCAGGATTCATAGATTCGCCTACCATCGGGACAAGAGATCCATCAATAGCTCAGTGAATCTCCGTCGTTGTTTTGTCTTCGTAGGCTCAAGTAAAGCCACTTCAAGGAGTGCGAGTACAGCGCCCGCCATAGGCTTTTGGCTCTTTTTTGTGCGAAGCTGCGCATTAGACGGCAGACTGATCCGTGTTACCTTGGTCCCTTCTTGGATGGAGACACTCTCAGAATCCTTGGACTCCTGCACCTTGACGGTGGTTGCCAACGCGTTCGAGAGGACCGTTTCTAGTTCGACCTTTCTTTCCTCGTCGCGCCGTTCGGACTTATCCTTAGATCTGCGGTCAATATTACTGTACACATCAGGAAAGATATCTTTCCTCAGGAAGGTATGGACGTAATCCTGCAACGCGCGAAACTCTGGGTGGAATTTATTGAAGCTGTCTCGGTCTATGTTGAGCGCATCCTCAACGCCTTCGTCTACAAACACTTCACCAGTAATCCATCGGTTTCTCGGTCCCTCGTTATCGCGGAAGTCTAGCATCGACGGATCGTAATAACCAATACCAACATCCCCGAGTCGTATCAGAATACCACGGAGTTCGTCCGGCTTAAGCTGAGAGGCTTCTTGTACGGCTATGTATCCATGAAAAGTAACATTCTTGCCGTATGACCTTAAAGTAGTCCTTGGGATGCGCTTAACTGTGTATCCAGCTATGTTTCCACTCAAGAAAACGGGCTTGAGTATCTTAATTCCATCTACGAGGACGTTGAAGTTGTAGCGTTTCAATCGGATCTGTTCTTGCTCTATAGCTTTCTCTGGCAGAGCTCGCCCAGTGACATACGGAACGGGGCAAGACACAGAAAGTTCCCAAAGCAAGCGCCAATAGTCTCCCAGTTCCCGCAAAGACCTATAGCGCGACATGATCCCGATGGCTTTCGCCCAATCGATTGGTACATCCTCATAGCGGTCTGAAGAGACACTTTCTTGAAACACCTTAACGAAAGTTGGATGGAGATCATCGGCCAGTATCAACGTTCCCACATCAACAGTCTTGACATCAAACGGTAGAAATTCGTACTCGCCGACATCGACGATCGTTTGGCCGCCGTCGTCCTCGACAAGCGACGAATCACTTTCGTCCAGCTGCTCTTTCATGAGATCGTATAGCCGTATTCGGGCTTTGAACCCAGAGCCATCTTTAGTCTTTGACGTAACCGTGAAACCTAGGCATATTTGGGCGATGCCAAGCATCCCGACTCCGAGCCTTCCAATTACTTTTCGACCATTGCTTAGCGCCAGATTGTTGGGACGTTTCTGACTGTTCCCGATTCCGCCGCTCATTAGTTGTTCGAAATCATCTTTTCCAAAACCTTGCCCATTGTCTTGTACAGACAACTGGAAGAATCCCGGCGCGCCGGTTGTGATGCGGACGAGCGTCGCGTCCGCGTCCCAGGCATTGCTTACTAGTTCGCGAAGCGCACTTGCAGGACTTCGATACATGCCCCTTGTGAGATGTGCAAGAGCCTTCTCGTGTACTTTAATTTGCGGCACGTTTAGCTCCGAAGACTTTGGTGTGACGCTTGTCATTCTTCTTCAAAAGGAGAACATTCTCATTCAGAACTCGCTTGCCTACATATCTCGTTCTCCAGAGGCGAATGTCTGTACACTTGAATCCGGCTTGCTCCGCTAGTTCGGCCAAAATGGAGGCAGTCTGTATGTGGACCTGTAGATAATTTGACTGGTCGCCCACGATATAAGCGCATCTGGCACCGGGCTTCAGTAGTGGAATCAGAGTTTCGAAGTGCCTCAGCATCCCACCAAAATACTCTCTTACGACAGTTGCGTAATACCGCTCGAATCCCGAAGTCTTGTCCGAAGCTCGCCTTTCGATCTCTTCAGCCAGAGCCTTTATCCTGGGATTATCGGCGACGCGATCCCCGTCGGAATCGGTGTTATAGTAGCCCTTGGTTTGGCACCGGAGCATGGTCTTCTTGATGGCTCTCAACTCCTCTATGC
>CATPCN010000460.1 GCA_955652855.1 uncultured Chthoniobacterales bacterium
TCGACGTCTGAAGCTCGCAGCCCTGCAGCCTTACCTGTGTAGGCACGTCACACCCCGCCGAAAGAGCGATAATCTCCTTAGCCAGGTCCACTCGTTGGAGCGTGAGCGCCATGGTGGCGTCATCTGGCACCACCCACGAGGACGGATTCCGCATCTGGTCCATGCTGCCGAGAATGAACCGGACCCATTCTCTCGCAATTGGACCGATGCAGATCTGCGTTCCCCCGTCAGGACCGACGGCGGGCGGTGCGACAGCGACCTCAAAGGAACCCTGCTGCACCCAGTTGGCCTGCGGCATGTCCCATGCTGGATCGTTTGCCATCGCACCGCACGCTCCCTTCCAACCTCGTCGTAGCTAGAAGCTACCGGACACGACGACGACGCTTCCGGTCTGAGCGAAAGGCATTGAGCGCGGCCAGGTTGGCGATGTATTGCGTGTTCGACGGCCCGTAGGGTCCAGCCGCGCTGTTGACCATGAGGTTTGCCCAGGCGAGCGCCGGGCCGGCCGTCAGGTCGATGTGCCCTCCAACCGCTACCAGGCTGTCCAGGAATGACGGGATGAAGTTGCCGTAAAGTGAGGGGTTGGAGGCGTTCGTGAAGTCGAACGTCGCGCCACTGGGGAGGTTCGCATCCGCTGCCGGGGCGACCGCGATCGCTCTATTGACCACGTCGAAGGAGCCGACTGAGATTCCAGCGGTGCTGACGGTACGGAGCGCCGTCGCGAACGTGGCGATCTCAGCAGAAAGTTGTGCGGCCGTCTGGCCATCGTCAAAGTTGACGTGCGTCAGCCATGAGCCCTTGTTGCCTTGGTTGTCGTACACCGATATCTGGAGTCTACCTACCGCTGCGGCCATAGTCTGTTTCCTCCTGGAATGTAGTGGTCTGCTTCAAGCGTAACGTTACGCGTTCAAGGTCCACTACGCAGCAGCGTAGCACTCTTACTTCTGATAAGCAAGTGTGTTATGTCAACTAGACGGAGCTCATCCCGGTTTGCCGCTTCCACCGTTCCTGGCGATCAACACGACGATCGCTCCCATCGCGCTCGTTGCCAAGCCGGCCAGGATGCCGGCAATCGGCGTAGCCGCCTGGGTGGGCAGCTTTGCCAGGCTAATCAGCGCTACCGTAATGATCGCCACCATCACCACCAGCAATGCCACCAGGATACTCCGTTCACTCACGCAGTGCCTCCGTCTCTCGCTCATGACTGCTGAGCATACGCCACCCGCAGTGAGCACAGAAAGGATACGGATAGTAGAGCCTTGTCCAGAGCTTTGACGCGCAATCGGGGCAGAGCTCCCCCGCCGGCCGTGCTACCTGAGAGACTCTCAAGTGGACTCGCTTCGCTCGCACCTTATTGGCCGCTACCACACACCCGCCCCCCCGTGTCGACACTTCCTATCGGAAGTGAGTAATATATGGCCTGCCCACTCCCCGTCCCCCACCCCGATAAGGGTATCGGCGCCAGGCACGTTGCGCTGACGCCGATACGAATAAGTCTCTAAATCGAGCTAATCAAGCAGTAGCAGGCTATCCCGTGCCACATCCGACCCTTGACACTCCGCCATGAATCGCCTGTCTATCGGAGCCGTCTTGCGGTTGGCCCACCGTCGATCGACCTTGAGCCGATCCCCGGCCAGGTCCACCGCAACGCACCAGTCCAGGAGATGCGCTAAACAGCCGCAGCGGAGACATCTGCACCAGATGTTCGGCAGCCGGCCGGTGTAGCCAGCGGTCTTGATCTTGCGCATCACGTACTCGTCGCTGAACGAGATGATGTGCCCCAATCGGCTGTATGTGGCGATCTGCGCACGCAGCAACGTGCCACAGAGCAAACGATGCCCGCCGCTGGTCTGACCCATTGTGAGCAATGCCTCATCGCCGACCAGCTCTGTCCGGAACGTGTCTCCGAGAGATTCCTCAGGAGGCGTACCGCTTTGCGGTCGCCGTAGAACGGCAGACCGGGACGTCGCATTAACCACGTATCCTCTCCTCATCGCTGCGCCGCCTGCGGTGCGGGCAATCGCCTGATGGCATGAGCAGCACCGTGTAGCCTGCTCCGGCCGGTCCGTCAATGAGCTCGATACTCGCCGCTGCATCGCACATGCGGCACTCGAGGGACATGATGGCTCCATGGTGCGCAGGAACATGCCACAGACCTACCGTGTGCCCCACCGCCTCCATGACGCGCTCGGCTGTGAGCGATTGTTGCGCAACCAGGGGGAGCAATCGCTCTTGTTCTGTTCCTCCAGGGGTATGTTCACTACTCCTCATGCTGACGTGCCTCCCATAGACTCCAGGAGCTGATGATATGATGCAGCGTGTTCATGCTGCGGAGCTCTCTCCAGTACGTCGCCTCATTCGCCTCTAGCGCTACGTGGTAGGCCGCCTGTGCCGGCTTCACCACCGCCTCGTAGGCCAGCCGTATCGGTGCCAACGCCGCCTCGTAGGCCGCGTCTACCGCCTCTATCGCCGCATCGCGAGTACTCTCCGCAGGTGCGATCGCTATGTCGTAGTTCGCCTGTGCCGCCTGTACCGCCGCCTCGTAGGCCAGCCGTGCCGGGTTCACCACCGCGTCGTAGGCCAGCCGTGCCTCCTTTAGCGCCGCGTCGTAGGCCAGCCGTGCCGGTAGTATCGCTACCCCGTAGTCGCTCTGTTTTGCGTTGTAGGCCGCGTTGTAGGTCGCCTTTATCGGTGCGGTCGCCGCGAGGGAGGTCGCCTCGGCGGGCTCGATCACCGCACAGAAGGCACGATAGTTCTCGCCACAAGCGCGCAGGTACGCCAGATTGCAGGGGAGCTCGATCTCCTGTGCCAGCCAGTCGAGGTCGCTGGCTGGTGCTTGCTCCAATAGCTGGAGCAGGGAGCGAGACTGAAGCGCGACTTTTACTCGGCGTCTCGCGTCGTGGCAGGATCCCAGATAGCGGAGCCACGCCAGGATCTGCGCTGTGGTGGGCTCTGCGGGGTCGACCGTTTCGTCGCTCATACGGTGGATCTCCTCGCCCCTGGCGATCCGCGCCGGCCTGTGCCAGCCTTACGGCCGCCTCTGGACAGAGAGATCATGGCATGTGCGCACGCGGAAATCTACACCAATCGGGGCGAATTGTGTGAGTCACCATGGAGTCGATGTGTGAATTGCCGTGGAGCGCCGATCAGCTCGAGGAGACCCCTACCGGAAACAGGAAATTTCCTCAGTTCTCGTTATGTAAAGAGCACAGTCATTGACGAGCGGGTTGACATAAGCAATCTTATCAGAAGTTCGTGCAGGAAATATACCTGCCTAGCCTGCTGGCGCTAACCAGCCGGCCACGCCGCCGTAGGCGTGCAGCGTGAGCGCCACTGGGGAGCCCTCAGGCCAGTTCTGATCGCAGGCGATGAAGTGACCACTGTCGCCCGACACCGCCACAGCGATGTGCCCGTTAGGTCCGACGCTAAGCCTGGGGTATGCGTGCCACACCACCAGCGACCCAAGGCCCGGCGCGTTGAACGGCGTGTTCGCTACCCAGGTGAAGCCGGGAAGCGTAACGTTACGCCAATCTACGGCGTTTGCATGCACAGGTGGGAGGCGGTGCACTTCCGCGAGGAAGATATTAGCCCAGTCTACGCACTCACCCCCAAGACCACCGGGCGCCTGCACGCGTTGGCCGAGGTTCGCTGCCATGCACGATAGCGGTGAGCTCATTCAAGCCACGTCCACACCTACTCAGTGCAGTCAGACGCCAGGAAGGGGTTAAGCCCGGTGCCATGGATCTGGATCTTCGATACCACCCCACCGCTGCCAGGGGAGTCATTTGCCCACCCCATGATCATATTGTCGATCGTTGTCGCAAACACCGGACCGGCAATTTTCGTTCGCACCGCATAAGCGCCGTTGTACCCACCGTAGCTGTAGTGCACAGCACCGCCGAGCTGTCCGATGATCGTTCGATTCGTGCCACCAATCGGTGTATACGCCTGTGGTGAGATCACAAACGAGTCTAGCTCGTTTATCCCGAATGTGGAACCGAACGATTTCGCAATCTCAAGCACGTACTTGTTTGTGGAAGCCTGGTAGGACGCTACCCAGCCGACCGTGGGAACATACGCCCCGCGCGGAGCCGGAGGCACTACCGTGAACCCGCCGTCTGATTGGGTGAAGTCGATGGTATGGCACCAGGTACAGTCGGAGCAGTCAATAGACGCCAGCGCTCCTGTGACCTGGATGGCGCGCATGTTGACCGCGCCAAGATTCCCAACGTATGAGCACAGCGCCGTGATCACCTCAGCATGTACATAGGTGATAGCACAGATGTTCGCGAGCAGCGCTGCAAAGTTAGCGTCGGTCACTTGGCCATCTCTGGCGATCGCATTATAGATGGCGCACTTCACCTTGTTCCAAAGGGAAACATCGGTAGACGCTGCCGTGAAGTCGGCAATCGTGCCAGCTACCACGTACCCATAGAGGAGCACCAACGCCTCCAACCCAAACGCCGTGAGTGGCAACGCAACACCGAAGATGCCGATTCCGAAGTCTGCTGCCCACTGGAGCAGACTATGACCGGCATTATAGGATGCAACGGCCTGCGCGATAGCCTTCTGCAGGACGTCGGTTGCCAGATACCCAGCGATGTTGCACGCTTTCTGGCCCGGCCCCACGGGCGGGCCCGCCGGAGGAGCCGGGGGCAGGCAGTCAATCACGCA
>CATPCN010000461.1 GCA_955652855.1 uncultured Chthoniobacterales bacterium
AAGCATTTCAAAAACATGCTGCTCGGTCGGACGAAAGTCACGATGCAGTACCCGGAAGAAAAATGGGACAGCCATATGCCCGAACATTATCGCGGTGCACCGGCGTTGGTGCGCGATGTAGCCGGCCGCGTGCGCTGCGTCGCCTGCCAGCTTTGCGAATTCATTTGCCCGCCGCGCGCGATCACGATTGTGCCGGGCGAAATTCCCGCGACTGATCGCTTTGCCAAAGTCGAAAAATTTCCGGAAGAATTCGACATCGACATGATTCGTTGCATCTACTGCGGCATGTGTGAAGAAGTTTGTCCGGAGCAGGCGATTTTTTTGCGAAAAGATTATGCCATCACCGGATTCACGCGGGAGGAGATGGTGCACGACAAAGCAAAACTCCTCGAAATCGGCGGCGTCATGCACGGCGTCGTATTGAAATGGAACGAGAAGAAGTGATGCGTGTCATCCTGAGCGCGGCGAGGGATCTCTCGTCCGGTCTCCGCTCGCCCGAGAGATGTCTCGCTCCGCTCGACATGACAGCGTTCACAATCCGACATCAGAAATAGGAGCCACAGATTGACACAGATGATCACAGATTTTCTGAGTGCCAATTCTTCATCCGTGTTTCATCTGTGTTCATCTGTGGCCTAAGAAAATGCCTGCTTTTCTTTTTTGGATCTTCGCGTCGCTTATGTTGACCTTCGGCGTGGCCGTCGTCATTAACCGCAATCCAATCGCGAGCGCACTTAGTCTCGTCGTTTCATTTTTCGGATTGGCTGCCCTCTTCCTGTCTCTCGACGCTTACTTTCTTGCCGTCATTCAAGTGCTCGTCTACGCCGGCGCGGTCATGGTGCTTTTTCTTTTCATCATCATGCTTTTTGATCTTCGCGCAGAAAAGCTGCGCAAATTAAACCTTGTCGTGGAGGCCGGCGGCACGGCCGTTTCGCTCGCGCTCTTTGCCCAGATTTGTTTCGTCGTCAGCCGCCTTTCCATCGCGCAGCAAACTTTTCCGCCACTGACCGACGGGAAGATCGACGATGTCCGAGGCGTGGGGCTGCTTCTCTTCAATCATTACAATCTGCCGTTTCAAATCATCGGTGTGCTTGTTCTGGTCGCGACGATCGGCGTGATTGTGCTGAGCAAACGCGAGCTGCGTTGATTATGGTTACGCTCGGCGATTACCTCATGGTGAGCGGCCTACTTTTCACCATTGGTTTTGCCGGCGTCTTGTTGCGCCGCAACATCATCATCATTTTTATGTCGCTCGAGCTCATGCTCAACGCGGCCAATCTTTCGCTCGTTGCGTTTTCGCGCTTCCGACTTCAACCGGGCGGCATGCCGAATTTCAGCGCACAGGTCTTTGTTTTTTTCATCATCACAGTCGCGGCCGCCGAAGTGGCGGTCGGCCTGGCGATCATTGTCGCTTTATATCGCGCCCGCCGCACCACGCATGTCGAGGATATCAACAGCTTAAAATTCTAAGATCGACATATGAGCAGCGCGTTGCCCTGGTATGCTTTATTTCTGCCGTTCTTCGCAGCGGTCACGATCGTAGTTTTTACAAGTCACTCGCCACGATTGAGCAGCGCGATCTCCGTCCTGGCCGTCTTCCTTAGTTTTGCTTGCAGCTGCGTTGTTTTCCTTACGCCCAACGCGAGCACCGCTGAACTGCGATGGATTGATCTAAGGCCGCTCTTAGACATCCCGTTCGCTCTTACCTTAGACAACTTAGCTAAGACAATGTCGATCTTAGTCACCGGCGTCGGCGGGCTCATTCATATTTATTCGCTCGGTTACATGCGCGACGACACCGGTAAATCGCGCTACTTCGCTGCGCTCTCGTTCTTCATGTTCGCGATGCTCGGCATCGTCCTCGCGAATAATTTCGTGATGATGTTTATTTTCTGGGAGCTCGTCGGCTTCAGTTCGTATCTGCTCATTGGACATTGGTTCGAACGTGACGCCGCCGCGGAGGCAGCCAAGAAAGCCTTCATCACAAATCGCATTGGCGATTTCGGCTTCATGCTTGGCATCTTGATGATCTGGAGCGCAATGGGATCGGTCGTTTTCACGGAAATCAATTCGCGCATGTCGACGATTACGACGAATCCGGGATTCTTAACTGCGGCCGCGCTTTTAATCTTCTGCGGGGCAGTCGGAAAGTCGGCGCAGTTTCCGTTGCACGTCTGGTTGCCGGACGCGATGGAGGGCCCGACGCCGATCTCTGCGTTGATCCACGCCGCGACCATGGTCGCCGCCGGCGTTTACATGTTGGTGCGAGTCGGTTTCCTTGTGCAGGCCTCGCCGGATGCGCTCGCTGTGATTGCATGGATCGGAACAATCACCGCGGTGATGGCGGCGTTGATCGCTACGCAGCAGAACGACATCAAGCGCATTCTCGCTTACTCAACGCTCTCGCAGCTCGGTTACATGATCATGGCCGTCGGTCTCGCTTCCGGCGAAGCCGCGATGTTTCATTTGTTCACGCACGCTTTTTTCAAAGCGCTCCTCTTTCTTGGCGCGGGCTCAATCATCGTGATGCTGCATCACGAGCAGAACATTTGGAAGATGGGCGGGCTCGCCGGAAAACTTCGGATCACTTTTCTTACTTTCTTGATTGGAATGCTCGCGCTGATCGGCTGCCCGCCGTTCAGCGGATTTTTCAGCAAGGACGCGATCCTTGCGCTCGCCTACGAAAAAAATATGTCGATCTTTGCGGTTGGACTTCTCACCGCGCTGCTAACGGCCTTTTACATGACGCGCCTGGTCGTCGTCGTTTTCTTCGGCAAACCGCGAAGCGACGCGGCGCGCGCCGGAAAAGAATCACCGCTTGTCATGAC
>CATPCN010000462.1 GCA_955652855.1 uncultured Chthoniobacterales bacterium
ACCAAAGTGTCGGCTCTGGTCATGTCGCCGCAGCTTCACCAGGAGCAGGCGAGTCACAAGTTTGTTTTTAAAGATCAGTTGGGAAAGATGGACGCCGTCGATATTGTCACCAAATATCAGCCGAAGAAGATCGTTCATCCATTTGCGAAGGTCGATTCGAAGATTGATCCGAAGTTGTGCCGCGCGGCGACGATCGCGGAGGAACGCGCGCGCGCTCGCTCGCGCTCGCAGTGCTGGCGTTATGTAAAAGAAGCGCTGGTGGCCGCGGGCGTGGTGAGCTCTCGACCGAAAACAGCGTTTGCGAAGGAAGCCGGGCGGGAGCTCGTGAGCAACTACGGATTCAAGAAGCTCGCGGTGTGCGATCCGTACGCTGCGCCGGTGGGCGCGGTGCTCGTTTATGGCGCGCGGACCGCAGCCGGCCACGTCGAAATCCGGACGCCTGATGGTTTCGTGAGCGACTTCCGCTCGAAGACGCCATCGCATCGTCCGCTGATTGGCGTTTATGCGAAAGCTTAGTTCGCGCAGCTGAGCGCGATCGCCAACGCTTGACGCCGGCACTATTCCGCGCCATTGCGGGCGCGCATGCTAATCGCAGAAGATCGAGTTCCGGCTGGTAAAAAATACGGAGGAGCCGGAATCTATATCGATGTTCCACGACGAGCCGATCCGGATCGCCATGTGGTCTGGGCCGCGAAATATTTCGACGGCGATGATGCGGGCGTGGGGGAACCGGCCGGATACTTTTGTGATCGATGAGCCGTTTTATGCGTTTTACCTAAAGACGACCGGCAAAAAACATCCTGACGCCGATGAAGTAATCGCGACCGGCGAAACCGATTGGCGGACAATCGTTGCACGGTTAAAGGCTCCGATTCGACACAACAAACGCGTTCTTTATCAGAAACAGATGACGCATCATCTGCTGCCGGGCGTGGATCGGCAATGGCTTGGCGCGATGACGAATTGCTTTCTCATTCGCGACCCGCGCGAGGTGATTGTGTCTTACATCAACAAGCAAGGCGACCCGGTGCTAGAAGACCTCGGCTTCGTGCAACAATCGGAGATTTTTGATTGGGTGCGCCAGAAAACCGCTTCGGTGCCGCCGGTTATCGACGCAAGAGATGTTCAACAAAATCCCGAGCAAGTCTTGCGACGACTTTGTGATGCGGTCGGCGTAAAGTTTAGCGAGTCGATGCTTTCATGGCCGCCGGGCTAGCGCGAAACCGATGGCATTTGGGCCCAGCATTGGTACGGCGAAGTTGCAAGATCAACATCGTTCCGACCGTATCAGCCGAAAGATGAGCCCGTGCCGGAGCGTCTGCGCGAAATTTATGAGCGGTGCCGGGAAGGTTATGAACGGCTCCATGAATACCGCCTGCATTGAACCGCGGATGTTGTAGAGGCCCTCGCCGCGGCGAGCGCCTGTTTATCTGGCTTCGGCGGTTGACACAACCGCCACTACAACAAAACAATCTGCGCTATCCGCGCTATCCGCGGTTTATTTATGCTACAGCAATTTAACGAGAAGAACCGTGACCTGATTGTAAACATCAACGGAAGCCTAGTGCATCGCGATGAGGCCGGGATCAGTCCGTTTGATTCAGCCGTCCAAGGCGGCGACGCGGTTTGGGAAGGCTTGCGTTTGTATAATGGCCGGATTTTCAAGCTCTACGAACACCTCGACCGATTGCATCGGTCCGCGGTCGCTTTGTCGTTCCCCGAAATTCCATCGCGCGAAAAGATCATCGAAGAGATCAAACGGACGCTGGTTGCCAATAAAATGCGTGACGGCGTGCATATTCGTTTAACTCTTACCCGCGGCATCAAAATCACCTCGGGCATGGACCCGCGGCTTAATCAAAGCGGGCCCACATTGATCATGCTCGCCGAATATAAAGCGCCGGTTTACACCAAAAACGGGCTGACGTTAGTCACGAGTAAAATTCGGCGGCCACCGCCGGAGATTCTGGATCCAAGAATTCATCACGGGAATTTGTTGAACTCGATTTTGGCCAAAATCGAAGCGAGCAACGCCGGCGCCAATGACGCGCTGATGCTTGATATGCGTGGCTTCGTCGCGGAGACGAACGCGACGCATGTATTCATCGTGCGCAACGGTGAGCTGGCCACGAGCTGGGTCGTGGCTTGTCCGGAAGGCATCACCCGCGCAACGGTGATCGAGATTTGCTCTGCGGAAAAGATTCAGTGCGTGGAAACCGATCTAACGCTTGAGGACGTTTACGGCGCTGATGAAATGTTTTGCACAGGAACGATGGGAGAACTGGCCGCCGTTACCAAGGTCGACAACCGGGTGATCGGCAACGCAAAAGTTGGCCCGATGACCAAACGACTGAGTGATCTTTACGCCCAGCGCACCGCGACCAAAGGTATCGAAGTCGTCTGATACTGTAGTGGCGGCCTGTCGGCCGCAAATCCAACAAGGTAGGAACGCTGCGCTGCGGCATTCGATTCGCTATCGATAATGATACCGCAACTGCGCAATCAGAATCTGATCGCCGACTTTCTTGTAAACAATCCGATGTTCCGAATTGATTCGCCGCGACCAATAACCTTGGAGTGCATGCTTCAGCGGCTCGGGTTTGCCGATCCCGCTGTGCGGACGGCGCATGATCTCTTTGATGAGAAGATTAATGCGCCGCATCGTCTGCGGATCGGCTTTTTGCCAGTGTAAATAGTCCTCCCACGCGGCCGGCGCGAAAACGAGATTCACGCGTCGAGCTTCAATTTGCGCTTGATACCTTTGCCGCGTTTTAGCGCATCCATCGCTTCGATCAGACGCTTTGCGTTTGCGGGCGAACGGAGCAAGTAGGCTGTTTCCTGAAGCGACTCATATTCCGCAAGCGACAGCATCACCACCGCCTGGTCCCGATTTCTGGTGATGATGACGGGAACATGATCCTCGCAAACTCGGTTTATCGTGTTGGCCAGGTTCTCCCGGGCCGCGGTATAGGTAATGGACTTCACATGGACAGCATACTGTCCATATCATCATCGTGTCAACGATTGCAGTTGCCAGGCATAATGAATTGGGCGCGTGACTGTGATCGAGGATCGCGCCGTCGCGGGGTTGCCGAGAAAATTTGCTCTGCCTGCCATAAGAGACTCCTTTCAGAAGCCTTCGTCGCTGGTCGCCTGAATGGATTGGCAAAAGCACGTAACCGGACTAGCGGCCGTCTCCCCAGGTCTTCTTTTCGAACGAAACGCGACCGGATCCTTTCTCGAATGCCTCGAAGTGCTCCGGGTTTTGTAGGTAATATTTCTGGTGATACGCCTCGGCCGGATAAAATTTCATCGCGGGACGAATTTCGGTTACGAGTGGTTTGTCGAATTTTCCCGAGCGCGCGAGCTTCTCTTTGGAGGCTTCCGCGATCTGTTTTTCTTTGTTATCGTTGTAAAAGATGGCGGCGCGATAACTTGGCCCGATGTCGGTGAACTGGCCATCCGCCTGTGTCGGATCGATTTGTCGCCAATAAATGTCGAGCAACTGATCGAATGAGATCTTAGCGGGATCATATGTGATTTCGATTGATTCGCGGTAGCCGGTTTTTTCCAAGGAGACGAGTTCGTATGTGGGATTCGGTTCTGTCCCGCCAGAATAGCCAACGACGGTTTTGATCACGCCTTTCGCTTTATCGAATGCAGGTTGGATGCACCAAAAGCAGCCGCCAGCAAAGACCGCGGTCTTGGTCATTGAAGGGCGCGAATTCTGGCCATGGCTGAGATCGGCAAGCAGTGCGATCGCGCCAAAGAGCAGGGCAAGGGCTGGGATTCTTTTCATAATTGCCGATCTTAGACAAAGCTGCTCGCGATTTGTTCCGACTTTGGGCTTGCCAACATTCGCGCCCGTTGCCATAAACGTAAATCTTTTTGGGACCTCAGCCGATACAGCCGCTGTGTAGTTTTTTCCTCAGCGTGCCTGCGGGCGAGGTTGAATCAGCTAACTGCAGGCGCGTCCTTTCTC
>CATPCN010000463.1 GCA_955652855.1 uncultured Chthoniobacterales bacterium
AGCGACCGATCCGAGGTTTTACAAGCACGAGTGAGAGTGACCAGGAAACGGCGCTACTTGCGATTAGTACCGATTTGGCAAGCACTTGCTGTTGTGTTTCCTAAACCTAGCATGTGTTGCACTGACCAGTTGAATCCACAGTCGACAACGGTCTATCACTCGTCCCGATTGTGACGTTCGCGGGAACGTCTGCTTACTGGAAATACGTTCGGCAGGAGTCGGGCCACAAGCGGTCGTAACGCGCGACGCCCGATAGCGGTGAGAGTGCGCTGCCGCGCCATGCCGATGGCAAATCTGAGCCCTGCTACTTCTCGGAAGCGGCATGTCGGCGCACTCAGCTCCAAAGCTGCGCGGCCTTAGCTCCGATAACGCAGCGCATCGACCAGTAGCGTGAACGCTGGCAAGGACTGGCGTCGGCTTGGATAGTAGAGGTGGTAATCAGAAAACGAGGGCACCAGTCCTCAAGCGCCCGGTTGAGACGACCCTCGGCAACCGTCGCGACGATTATTCCTGCAGGGCCATTTGACAGGCCTCGTCGTCGCTCATCCTCGCGCCTTCCGCGAGCAGGCATTCGAGTTCCGCGGCCGGGAGTTTTTCGCCTAGCAACGTCTGTACCGGCATACGGTGACTCATCGGATGACGCGCAGCTTCATGAGCGGCAAAGGCCGAATCCGCGTAGCCGGTGAGGCGCGCTGCGTCGGAAATCCTGCCTACGAGTGCCGCCCGCAGAGCAAGACTGTCGATGAACTTCCATGCACTGCCGGCTTCCAGGAGTAGCGGTAGTCCCTCACGCCAGGTGACGAGCGCGTCATCGAGCTTGCCCCGCTCGGTGAGTACTCCGGCAAGGCTCGTCAACGTCCATCCGAGCTGGCGGCCGGTCCGGAATGGCGAATCGCGCACGAGCGCCAACTGAGCGCGAAACGTTGCTTCGGCGCCGTCGAGATCGCCAAGCACCCAGGCGACGTTCGCGAGATTACCCAACGTGGCGAGCGCCCTGGACTCGAATCCGGTCGCGCGATCGAGCGCTAGCGACTGCTCGTAATGCGTGCGAGCAGCGACCGCATCTCCCGCTTGGGATTTAAGGAACGCGAAATTGAACAGATAATAGCCGAGCGCTCTTGGCCCCATGCGCTCGAGCAGCGGACGCGCCTCGGTCAAAGTCGCCTCCGCCTGCTCGAACCGGCCCATGAATGCCAGCACACGGCCCAACCGGGCGAGCGAGACACCAAGGCCTGCCGGGTCACCGAGCCGACGATAAAGCTCGACGGATCGCTCGAAGGCTGGACGGGCCCGAGAGGGTGCCTCGTCGACGATTCTGCCCAGCCAAAGCCAAAGCTGCGCTTGGTCCGATTGCGACGTGTGAGGCTCAATGCGCGCAACGGCGGTTTCCAGGCGATGCTCGCCTTCGTTGAATAGCCCAAGCAACCCCCACAGCGGTCCCGAGGCGCCGGCGAGCGCAATACCGATGACGGAGTCGCCGTCTTGTCCGAGCGCCCAATCGAGGGCAGCGCGAACATTGACGAGCTCCGGCACATACGTTGCGTGCCACTCCGCATCAGACTTCCGCAGCCAGTCGTCCGGCGCACGCTCGAACAGGTCGCGGAAGAACCGCGCATGCCGACGCATGATGGTTTCGGTCTCTCCCACCTCGGCGAGTTTCTCCAGCCCATAGGCGCGCGTGGTCTCGAGCAACCGGTAACGCGTACCCATTCCACTCGGATCGGCGATGACCAGCGAGCGCGACACGAGCTGCGAGAGGACGTCGATGACGGCAAACTCGTCGATCGTGGGATCGCAGACGACTGCCGACGCTGCCTCGATGGAGAAACTGCCGGGGAAAATCGAGAGCCGGCGCAACGCCACGCGCTCGTCTTCCGTGAGCAGATCGTAGCTCCAGTCGAGCGTGGCGCGCAGCGTCTGTTGGCGCGGCAGCGCGGTGCGCGATCCGGCGGTGAGCAACCTGAAGCGGTCACCAAGACGGGCGTTTATCTGCTCCACCGACAGCGTCCGCGCGCGGGCGGCGGCCAACTCCAGTGCCAGGGGAATGCCATCGAGATGGATGCATACCTCCGCAACCGTGCGTGCGCGATCCGGCGTCAATTCGAAACCAGGCAGTTGCTCCTGCACCCGCTCGACAAGGAGCTGAACTGCTTCTGAGCTTTGCGCGGTTTCGGGCTCCGCTCCGAGCTCGGGAAGCGATAGCGGTTGCAGTGTGTATGTTTGCTCGCCTGCCACACGTAGCGGCTCGCGACTAGTCGCGAGGATCGTCGCGTGCTTTGCCTGACCAAGAACCGCGTCCGCGAACTGCGCACAGACATCGAGCAGATGCTCGCAGTTGTCCAGAATCAGCAGCACTTCACGCGCGGCGAAGTAGCGACGTAGCGACTCGGTCAACGATATGCCTCGCCTTTCCTGCACGCCGAGCACTTGCGCGACCGATGTCGGCACCAGCGCGGGATCCCGGATCGTTCCCAATTCCGCCAGCCAGACGCCATCGCGGTACGCGTCGACG
>CATPCN010000464.1 GCA_955652855.1 uncultured Chthoniobacterales bacterium
AGTAAGAGCTGCGAGCCATCCCGCCGCACGCACCCATCCGTCATGGATGATGTTGACAAGACTCTCGATCCAGCGCGAGACCCATTCCTCGATGGACTTGCCGCCTACCTCGATGTCGCCAAGAACTTTGCCCAAGTCCCAGGCAAGGAAAGCGACGCCAACAAGAGCAACGCCCTTGCTGAGAATTCCCATTACGCCGCCAAGACGCGCAAACAATCCTGCGCCCACTGCGGCCTCTGCGCCGGCCGCCGCAGTAGCGGTTCCGGCGCCCGTTGCGGCTGTCGCGGTGCGGGCCAACAGACTCGTCAGCGTCCCGAAGACGCCGAAGATATTCTTGACGCCGTTGATGGCCAGCGTCACGCCAACGATGCCAGCCGTTACCACCGCGAAGTGGGCGATGATCGGATGGTCCTTGCCCAACACCGCAATGGTGCGAATGAACTCGGCGAACTTTTCGATCAGCGGCGTCAGGATCGGAAGAAGCGTCTGCCCGATCGAGACCTTGAGCGTATTGATCGCGGCGTCGAACTTCTGAACCTGCATCCCGTAGGTCTTGTCGAGATCAGCCAACGCGGGGTCTATATGCTTCGCTTCGCGCGTCAGGCGTTGCTCTTCTAACAATCTCGACGACGGACCCGGAAGGATCGCCTGCGCCAACAGATTGCCGACGTTGACGCCGCCGCGACCCGACGTCAGCATGATCGCGAGCTTGGTCAAGGCCTCGTCCTGAGCCTTCGGATCGTTGATGTCTTTGCCGCCATAGAACTGCTTGGCGTTGTCCTGCGTGAACTTGAGCATGACCGGTGCCATCAGCATCAGCCAGCCGATCGGGTCTCTTGCTGCCAGCGTCGAATCCTTCAACGCTCCTGGCCCGACGTTCACATTGGTCGTGCTTGAGTCGTCACGAACCTGTCTGGCATCCAGCAAGCCCATTGCCGTCAGAAGCCGCACCTGCTCCTTGTTCTGGACGCCTCCTTCAGCCCACTTCAAAATCTGCGTGACCGCCGTACCAGCTTGGGTCACGCCCGACCCACCGGAACCGCCGCCACCACCGACACCAGCCGCCTTCAACTGATTCGCGAAGGCGAAGATCAGCGCCATGCCTTCGTCACCAATCATGGCGCCGCCGCCGTATTTCAACTGACGGGTAACGGTCTCCATGTCCTTCAGCGTCAACTTGCCCTGAGCAGCTGTATCGACACGCTGCATCAGGTCGAAGGTGGCGCGCATGGCCGCGGGATCTGACGTCTGCCCCCGCATTTCGGCAATGCCGTACAGATTGCGCACGAGATCCTTGATCTCGCTCTTGTCGCCGCGCAACTTCAAGATGATCGCGGCCTTCAGGGCCTCGTTGATCGTCGCATCGATTTCCGGCGCGGCGTTGCGACCCAGTCCAGCGACGGCGGCTAACCTCGCCTCGATCGCTTCGTTCAGACTGACGAAACCGAGTGTGTTGCTGGTCTGCGATGCTTTGCCGAGAAACTCGCGATTCTCCGCCTCGGGCCGATTCAAGGCTTTGAGTCTTGCCTCGAGTTGCTGGAAGTGGCTCGACTCATCGATGCTGGCGGCTAGCCCTTTTTCGATCTTGAATGCAACCCACAGTTCCGCGAGACCTTTTATCGCACTGCCGAGCGCATTGACCTTGGTCGTGACTTTGTCGGCTGCCTCACCATGACCCGCGAAGATCCCGCCGAGCGATGTTTGCGCGGCCTTCGCCGTGACGTCGAGTCCGGCGATGCTGGCCGTCGTCGCTGCCAGCGCCGTATCCATGACGCCCAATCTCGCGACGCTGGTCTGTATCGCGGCGCCCATGCCGGCAAGCGCCACTTCCAGCTTGCTGACCGCTGCCGTCGCACCGCCAAGTCCGCCCTGCGCCGTGCCCGCGGTCGCGCCGATCTTTTCCAGTCCTGTGCTAAACGAGGCCAACTTGGCCGAGAGCGAGGCAACCGCGCGATCTAGCACCGCGAGCGTTTCTGTGAATGCCTTGACTTGTGGGCTCGCCGTGTCGACTAACCCGAGCGTCATGCTGATGTTCATTGTGGCCACAATTTTTCCTTCATCGAATTCCGTAAAACTCCGCTATGCTGTTCGTTACCTTCGTCTTGCGAAATACAGTCTGAAAGTCGGTTACCGTCACCGATCTACCTCGGTTCAAGCATCCGTAGCGCACCGCATCCGCCGCATGGTCAGGCCCGCGACTGTCGACGTCCTCAATTCGGCGCGGATCGCGCGCCAGGTAGGGCACCGTCGCCCAGAAGTATTCAGCGGCGCGACTGATATAGAGTCCGGGCACGTCCGGCTTGCCAGCGTCCTGCAGCAAGCGGCGCATGATGTTCCACCCGCTGACCCTATCGGCCTTCTTTGCGGGCCGAAAGAAAACCTTGGCGCGCGTGAATTCGTTGGCGATGCTGCCGGTGTTGTGGCCCGTGTTCGCGAATATCGAGTCATCCGCAACGCCCGCGGCGCGCTTCATCTTCCAGCGCGTTGACATTTCCCGGATCAATTCCGCGAGCACGGGCACGGTGTACCCCATGCCTTTGGCCAGGTTGCCCGGCTCGTTGGTGGCGAGCTCGTCGATCAACACGAGGCTATCGCGCGGGTAGTGCTTTCCCTGGAACTCGGCACCCGGACTCTTCGCGACGACGTAAGTCACCGACGGTGCCGACACGCCAAAATCATGCGTCAAGTAGTATTCCCACTCGCCTCGGGCGGATCGCGCGGTGGGCATGCTTTGCCACGGGTCGATCGCATTCCGCTTTTCATCGATCACGGCAGCGAAATAAGCACCGCGGGCTACTGACCAGTCACCCTCGAGCCACGCGCGAAGCAATTCCGGATCGCTGGGACAAGATGATTCGAGCTGGGTGCGATAAGCGAGCTGATCAATATGAGGGTTGTCGAGAAAAGTACTCGGCGCATAAATCCACTCACGCTTCGACTTATCCTCGGGGAATGGATGCCATGGCGCGGCCTTGAACACGTAGCGCTGCGACAGCCACACATGTCCTATCTCGGCGGGATTCGCCGCCACTACGCAGCGTAGCGGCATATCCTTTGGACCGCGCAGGTTAGAGCGTAGGCGATCAAGCAAATCCGGCGTCGCGAACTGTCCCGCTTCATCGATCATCAGCAAAGAAAAAGACCTGCCCTGATATTTCTGGTAATCGGTCTGGTCCGCAAGTTGATTTACCTCTAGCGATCCTCCGCTAGGGAAGCGGAAAAGTCCCTCGTGGCCGTTGAATCGCAACGCACGACCATAAATGCGCCCGTACAAATCCAAACACAGCGATTCGAAGTCGCGACAACCGCTGTGGCTCTGCCGCAAGTACAGAACCTTGGCTCTTTCTCCGTATTCCTCAACGTGCCTCAATGCGCGCAATGCGAAGGTGTAGCTCATGCCGCCGCCGCGACCGCCACCGAGGAATATTTTATATTATTATTGTTTGTCGAGCTATATTTTTTGAATTTTCGACTTCGGCAGCGCGTTAGTC
>CATPCN010000465.1 GCA_955652855.1 uncultured Chthoniobacterales bacterium
GTGTCATGTCTCCTTCCGGGCCAAAGGTGCATTGTTTCACTTTTCCTTCCAGGACAAAGAACGCGTCGGTGCAACTTTGGCCGCGCTCATAAATGGTTTGGCCAACATTGTATTTCTCGATTTTCAATCGTTTGAAAACGCGTTCTTTCTCGCTGACCGGTAGCAGCTCCAGTAACTCAAACGAAACTGTTGTTTTCATGGCTTCCCGATCTCCAGGCGTAATTCTACACACGATTTCTGATGCGCCAGATGAGATAAGTGGCTGGTTGTCGTAATCGCCCTTTATCAACCTAGTAGAGTCCTGATGCGCGCTCAACTTCTGTATCACAGAACCGGCGCAAATCTCGTTTTCCAGCGCCAAAGTAAAAAGAAACTACGAATAATACCAAGACCTTCAGGGCAGCGTGTCTAAGACAAGCATGAATAACACGAGGCTCCAGAAAACGCGCTCGCGGATGCTTGTCCCTTTCAACGTTTGCTTCCTGGCTTTGTATATCTGCATATACATGATGAGGCCTGTGATAGTCATGAACACAAGCCCCAAGCCCCACAGCAAACCCAGCACCTTACCGCTATCTCCCATAATCTCGCCTGTATGCAGCTTGATCAGCCAGCCTTCACCATCGGGCCGGGCATGGGCAATTGCCGCTGTTTGTGCATTCACGATTACTGCCATCGGCTCCTTACCGCCAAGATGAAAAACATAGACTGGTTCGGCTGTGCCTAGTTCCCACTCCAGATCATATACAGGACGGTTCCCATAGGCATTACGAACGGCTGCTTGAGCGCGGTTCAGAGCGGCCTGATCGAAGTTTATGGGTTTATCCAGTTGATAAACCGAAACACGGTTTACTTGTTCATCCCCTTTCAGCAGCTGGAGAGTCTCCAGGAGGACGCCCGTAATCGACACATTCAGGAACAAGATGGCGGCGACAATACTCAGCCATCGGTGCAGTTTTCGGGGATTCATCTTGATCATCTGACGATCTTTCCATCCGTTTATGGCGACAGGCTATCAACTGCCGTAGATACAAACAAGATTCCACTATTTATCCTTCAAAGGGACCGCTTTGGTGATTTCTAACCAAAGTGCGATGTTTTCAGGGCGGCATACTTATCGTCTTGGTCTTTGCGTGGCTCGCGACATTGAAGTCCGGTTCCCCGAGCCCTTTCTCCGCCTTCACCTTCTCCGGACATCGGCCATGCGGTGACGATATGCCTCACGCGACACCAACAGGAAGCAAGACAAACTATCTCTAAGTCTGGACCCTGTTTTCCGGGTAGACCTCGAAATAACGCCCGCACGCGTCACGAAGTGCTTGCACCAATTCATCACCGTGCTTTCCGCCTGAGTCCGTGATATGGCCCATGAGAACAGCGCGAAGAGTCATATGGAAGGCCACAGCTATTTCTAAGGCATCATCGTCCAGAGTGGCCAACGCGTCGAGAAATCCGATCAGTTTGTCTGCAATGCAAATCACCAGAGAATGGCCGAACATCTCGCCGGCGGCCATAATCTGCATGGCGGGGTAAATAATGCCAATAATCAGTTCATCGCGCTGCGCGCCCTTTGGTGGATACCGGGCTGTTTCGATCGCGCGCATCATGGCGGCAAGGTACAGGTTGCCGGCCAAGGGCTGGAAAGTAACGGAATGCATTCTGAGCAGAGTTTCCGCTTTAGTGAGAATATCGTCGCTCAACCCTCCATAACCAACCTTGGCCTGCAGGGTATTGAGTGGCTTGATGAACTCACCGACGCGCCGCTCCTTCTGTCTGGCATCCCCAGCTTGCCCTGAACCGGCCGACGTGTCTGATAGAAGTCTTTTGTCCATCTTTATTCGCGCCTCTTCGGTGCATCGATAGGAAACTGTGAACGTAAATGACGGCGTATCTGCCTGACCATCGACCTCCACCGCAGTCGGGGCCGCCTGCCCTACCAAAGTACAGGCGACCCCGGACAACTTGCGGCTTACTGGTAAACGACCGTCAGGGTAAAGGACGGGGTGTCTGTCTGGCCATCTACCGCGGCAGCGGTGGTGGCAATTTACACACCCATCAAGAGAGTTGTCCCGGCAGCCCTTGGCGCGATTTACAACGCCAGCCAACATAAGGTTTCTCCTTATTTGATTGTGGAACGGCTTCACGCGCAGTTCTTTAGAAAAGACGCGCCCCCTTTCTGGTTTCCGTCGAAATCAGACCAATCGCAGACTACGCATCGCATGTGCCGGGTACTTTGCTACAACGGGCAGCGCCGACGCTGGCGAGGAATCGTAAAAGAGGCCGACGGATTGACGCAACCTGCCCCGTCCTATTAATTAGGGGTTAGGGTCACTGTATTGACACTTACACATGACCAGGTAAGGCAGCGGTGGCCATGACATGAGTCCAGAGGAAGAGCGCGATTGCATGCGCCGCATCGTAAGCGGCGACAAAGCAGCGTTCCGGATGATATTGGGTGCGCACATGACAGACGTCTATCGCTTTGCCTACAGCATTGTGGGCGATGCTTCCTGTGCGGAAGACATAGCGCAGGAGGCCAGTATCCGGCTCTGGACGAGGGCGGGAAGCTGGAACGGATCAGGGCGCCTGAAAAGCTGGCTGTTCGGGATCACGCACAATCTTTGTGTTGATGAAATCAGGAAGCGCAGGAACAGCGTACCAATTGATGATGTTGCGTTCAGCCTGCGGGACAACGACAAGGACGCTTTGCAATCACTTGCTGACGTTCAATCTACCGAGATCGTCAGAGAAACGCTGTTATCTTTACCCGAGCGTCAGCGGGCGGCTCTCGTCCTGGTGCATTGCTCGGGTTTTACGAACGCCGAAGCGTCGGAGCTGATGGGGATCAGCGTCGACGCCCTTGAATCGCTATTGGCGCGGGGGCGCCAAAAACTAAAGCTGCTGCTATCCGATTCCAAACAGACTCTATTGGGGAGTGAATAATATGCCTTCTGGAAACGATAATGACTGGCTCGGTCATGCCTTGCGGCGTGCATACTTTACTGATCCGCCTGAAGATCTTGTCGACCGGGTCATGGCAAATATTCCGGCCCGGAATACGCAGAGGTCACGCTTTGCCTTGCCATCCGGCGCACTGATGGCGGCCATGACGGCCATGTTTTTCCTGGGCGTTCTCACCTACGACCTGTTCTATACGAACGGTTCCGGCTCCCTGGCATCCCCTTACTATGTTGGATCAACCAATTACATGCTTGAAAGGTTGGGATCATGAGCACGAAGCCAGGCCTTATCATCGGGATTGCCATTGTCTCGGGACTCCTGAACGCATTCTTATTGGGAATCGTCTTTGCACACGGCTTCGCGCCGGGTCCGTGCCCTTTCCCTCCTCCCGGCGGTGGGCCACCCTTCGCCCGGATGGAACATGCAATTGGGAAGCTAGAGCCCACTGATGGAGCCAAGGTCCGGGCCATCGTCGAGGCGAAGCAGGCGGCCATGCATTCAGACACGGACAAGATGACCGGCGCTTTCCCGGAAATGGACGCCATCCTGACGGCACCCAAATTTGACGAGAAAGCTCTAGAGGCGCTTCACAACCGGATCGAAGGTTACGACCGCAATATGAAATCCGACATGCTCGATCTCATGTTGTCGATAGCAAAGACTCTACCCGATCAGGAGCGCATTGAATTCTTTAAGGAACTGTCGCCGGAAAGAGGCGGTCATCCCGGACCTTTGCCGCCGATGTAACTTTGTTCGACGGAAATAAGACGGAAGGTTCGTCCTTTGACTATAGGGCCACGACAAAGACCTTTCAACAGTCTCAAATAAGGAGAAACCTTATGCTTTCTGGTATCGGCAATACATCGTCCTACTATTCATCCCTGTTTCAGACACAGGGCAGTTCGCAGAGCAACAGCCTGGCGCAGTTGCTGGCGGAAGTCGAAAGCCAGAGTGCTCAATCCTCGCAGAGCACAGCAACGTCGACAACGGCATCGACAACAACATCAAGCGATGCGTCATCGTCGTCTTCAACCAATATCCTGTCCGCTTCTACCCTGCTCCAGCTCCTCACGGGCCAGAGCGGGGCGTCCGGCAGCACGGACAGCGGGAACACGGCGCAGGACGCCCTGCAGGCATTATTCCAGGCTCTCGGATCTTCCCTCTCCCCGTCCTCATCTTCTGCTTCTGCAGCAAGCGGCTCGACCGATTCATCCGGCCAGACAGACCCGTTCGCACAGTTCGCACAAAACCTGTTTTCCAAACTGGACGCCAATGGCGATGGCAACCTGACGAAATCCGAACTTGAACAGGCTGTCACCAAGTCCGGTGGCACGACCGCGTCTGCCGACGCACTCTTCGCCAAACTTGATCCCAGCAACACCGGCAGCGTCAGCGAGTCCCAGTTCGCGCAGAGCCTGCCCAAGCCCGGCGGTCCGCCCCCCCAGGCCGACAGCCAGTCTTCAGGCACTGATACGGCAGACTCCGCTTTGAAGGAGTTGCTGAAGGTACTGCAGGATGCTCAGTCTTCTTCCTCCGGCAGCGGCACAGACACCGCCTCCGCCAGCCAGGCGGCGGGTACCAATCCAGCGACCTTTGTCCAGAACCTGTTTTCTCAGCTGGACGCGAATGGTGATGGGACGCTGACCAAATCCGAATTGGAGAAAGCGGTCACGAAGGCGGGCGGCACGACTCAGGCCGCTGATGCCCTCTTTGCCAAGCTCGATCCCAATAACAC
>CATPCN010000466.1 GCA_955652855.1 uncultured Chthoniobacterales bacterium
GTATCGCCGTGCAGGTCAAAGTAAACGAAGCCGTGATTATGACGAATGTCCTGAGCCGCGAGGTAGCGCAGAAGCGAACTCTTGCCGGTACCGGTTTTCCCGAGAATGGCCAGATGTTCGGCCCTCTTACCATGCGGGATGAAAAGGTGCTGCCTCGAGACTGCACCGTCCGAAAGATAATTGCCAAGGTCCAGGCCATTCCCCTGGAATTCGGTTTTCTTCGGAGTAACAACCTTGTTCCAGATGCGCGCAAAGATTTGTTCAATGAATGTTGTCATGGTTTTAGTTCATGCCCGCGACGCCGCCACCAGATCGAGACATAATCGTTCTTGCGGATCATCCCGCCCTGACCCTTGCTGTTGCCGCGAATCCGCTCGTAGATTGCAACGCGTGTGACTTTTTCATGCTCAGCGATGTCGAGAATGGAATAGCCGAGTAGCAACAGCAGCCAAGTCCGGCGCTCAATCCGGCTGAGGTTATACATGACCTCGCGGAGCAGTCGTTTCAGGTCCGAGACGCTCTTCGAGTCAAGGTTGGGTTCAGTACAGGAGGGAGGAAAGCGGGGTGTTAGCCGGCCATTTCTTCGGGCGAGATCAACCGGCTCAAGCTGCCCTTCCAGCGTCCGGCAGGATCGAAAGTAAAGGGTATTAGCGAACGAATCTTCCATTGCATCAGATTGAAGGGATGAATTCGGTGTGTCGAGGACCCAAAAAGGACCAGGGCGAGAGGGCCAGCAGCGGGCCAGCAGAGAAAACAGTGCTCTTTCCGTTAATCTGTGCCAATTATCGTTGTCGATTCAACTGAGTTCTGGTTATACTGTGGCTAGATTAAGTCATATAGGAGGATTTTCCCCTTTTCCGCATAGGGCCCGGAGGACCGCAGTGGTCCCGTCTGAAATGCGGACTGAAGGAAACTCTTGTCGTGCCACCCAGCGATCCCGTTGCTTTTGGAAAAGCCATCGCCCAGCTGTGGAAGAACCAAGGCTTGAAGCAAAAGGAAGTAGTGGCCCGCGTGAGCGACTCTACAGCGAGGAAAGCGCCTATCGTCGGATTGAGAGCGGGCGAAGATTCCCAAGCCGAGATGCGGCCATTGCAATTTTGGTCCGCGGGGTCCGGTTAACTGATCTGGACCGAATTAATTCCCTTCTGGCTCTGGCGGGCTACAACGGCCTCAGTGCCGACGAGGCATCGAGCCTAGATCTTCAGGAAACAGAGGCGAATCTTCCCACGGGCGGCAGCCAAGACAGACGTGGCATTTGGAATCGGATTCTCGCTCGTTCAGAGTCCAAGCCTTTCGGAGTCGCGCTGGCATTCGGTTCCATCATTCTGAGCGTTTGGATTGCTTCCCGGATCGGAGAATGGTGGTTTCCGCTTGTTAGCTCAATGATGTATGCGGCGCTGTATGTCTTATCATTATTTCTCGAAAGCGCCTACGAATTCGATCGCGCGCGGGTGGTGCCAGCGGCGCTCTTTGCGTTCTGCTTCATGCTTTCGACCTCGGTCACGGCCTTGGCAGTCGACGCTCGGTGCGTTGCAACCGGAAAGGCTTATGCAATGTGGTTGGCGCTCACAATCTTCCTCGCAACAGCCATGTTGCAGTGGCTCATACTTCGGTCCGCGCTGCCAAGTTATACGATTGTGAAGACCAGTTACCAATCGCACACCGCGCAATCCGCTCACCTCAAGAACACCGAATACTTCTTATTCATTGTCATCCTCTTTTGGCTTCCACCATTTCACTGCATCTCAGTCCTGCGGCGAGAAGCCCGGGTCGGGAATACAGGATTGGTCCGCGAATTCCTGGGACATTGGTTCTTGATCGGGAAAGGGATACTTTGTCCGAACGTCGGAGCGCTCTGCGGAATTCTCCTCGTGCTGATTGTTGCCGCAATGTTAATGCGTGGCCGCTTGCTCGATAACCTCGAGCCCCATCCAAAGAAGAACCTCTATGTAACGCTGTTCTACGCCAGGGCGTTTGTTTACTTCGCAATGTGTGTGGTCTGCATCGGCTGGTATGCCGATTCCATCGGGATTCTGGTGTCCTAAATAACGTGTCAGCCAGTTCACGTCTGTAAAAATCTGTTTCATATATGGGCCTCCTCGGGGCCATTCTCTTAGCGCTGATTTGTGTCAGTCCTTTTTTGTTGTGCGGTTGGCGAAGGAGGTGGTAGTTCGAAGTTCATGATCAGAAGCTCGTCGTAGCGTTTGCTCGGCTTGGCTTGCGCGGTGTAGTGGATCGTTGTCTCCCGAAGATGGAAGTTGTTGAATAGCGCGCGAACTTTGGGATGGTCATTTAGCGAAAGGATAAAACGGCCCTTGATGCCGCGTAGACACCTCTCGAGTTGAACAAAGTCTTCCTCGGTGAAATTGAACTTGTAGAGTTTCGGACCCCAGTACGGTGGATCAAGGTAGAAGAACGTCGTTGGCCGGTCATATCGTTCCAGGATTTGTTCATAGGGTACCGACTCGAGCTGCACGTGCTGAAGCCGGTCGTGGGCCTGAGCAATAACTTCTGGCATCCGCTCAGGGTTGAAGTTCGGGCGCTGGACTACACCGTAGTGGAAATGCTGCTTGATGACCAGTCCTCCAAATGCGTTTTTTTGAAGGTACAGGAACCGTCCGGCTCGCTGTACGTCGGTGAGGTGCGTCGGATTGCTCTGCGAGAGTATTTCAAACCACCGGCGGCTAACGATCATGTAGCGCATAAACCGGATCAGCTCCTCGTGATGCCACTGGCAGACCCGCAGGAAATTGACGATCTCGAAATCGAGGTCATTCAAAACCTCAACGTCGGAAGGTTGCTTGTGAAAGAACACCTGGGCGCCACCAGCGAACGGCTCGACGTAAGTGGTGTGCTCAGGAATCATCGAAATGATCTTCGTGGCAAGACGGTTCTTGCCGCCAATGTACGCAATTGGGCCAATCATGAAAGAGCTAATTAATGTTATTGAAAAGGCGTTCGGTCTGGACGTATAACCCAAGCGCGGCGGCGTCCTGCGTCCACGGACGGCCGAGCTCTTCCTGTAACACCGGGTAGAGCTGAGAGGCGATCTCACGAAGCTGTTTCCGGGCGTCTAACGGCGGGTGGCCGAAGGCTGCAAACAGGTCTGCTTTCGAGACTTCCCAAATGCTAATCGATTGCCCGGTCAAGGCCTGGACGATGGCCCTTTGTAGAAGAGCCCGCTGGATCTCGTGGCCGTTCGGGATTGACTCCAGAGCTACGGACGTAACAGGAAACTTTTCGATCATTCTGCAAACGAAGCTCACGGCGCTGGCGATTGCCTTCTCAGGCACGGAAGCAAGTTGCCTCGGTTGTGTGTATTCCAAGTGTTCGGCGGTCAGGATCGCGACGGCGACCGCTCGGCGTTCCACTCGAATCGCTGCGATGCGGTTCTTCTCTAGGTTGCTGCCATTTCTTTCACGAAGGCGATCGAGCTCCACGTGAAAGCGGCGGGCAACGCCGGCACCATCACCTGACGCAGTCGCGCGGTGAAAGGCCACGAGGAGCTGACTTTCAGAATGGTGTTCTGCAAGTTTGGCGTAGTGTTGCGCAGCGCTGCCCTCACCAAGCTTTGCGGCCAGACGTAATGCGAAGAATTCCTGCGTGGTTTTTGGGCGAAAGTGGTTGAACTCAATGGAAGTCCGAGCCACCTGATCGAGGATGCTCATCATAGAAGCGTGCAGCTTAATGTTTAGAACAGGGCTTGTTGGGTAGGTAGGGCCTGGCGTTCTTCCTCAGCACGGATTTCACGACGCAGCTGATCGTTGAGCGAATAGAAAAGAAACTCGACCGGCACCCTCAGAATGATCCCCAGCCGCAGGGCGTTCTCCAAGGAAGGCATACGTTGCCCTTGTTCGTATTTCGAAAGCGGCGAACTGTTCTTATGCCCCAGCAGTCGGGCAACATGTCCGGCACTGAACTTCATCCTCCGTCGATAAACGTCGAGGCGATTTAAGTTTTCATTTTTCTCTTGACTCATAACCTCTTTATAGTTATGAGGTCACTGTAGCAATCTAGGAGATTTCGTAAAGCAGGGAAAATTTGTCGCGATCGTTTATCAAGACTTGGTTTTTGTGGATAACCGGTTGAGAAGACGGTGAAGGGTAGACCGGCGAACGTGACGGTGGACATCAGCCATACCACGTAAGCGCCGAGGCCGCACCTTGCGGACACGCTCTGAAAGCTCTTCGACGAGGAGAGTGCGGGCAAGATCGACGATGAACTGAAAGATGTCTGGCGTCAACATCGATCGATGATGGCGCTGTTCAGACTCGATGTAAAGATGGAAAACTTGGCTGATGCGCTCCATTCACGAATCCACTAACGTTTCCAATCTCTGCATTGTTGGATGATGCGCCTGCCAATCACTGGCGCGGAAATGAGCAAGGTTGGCTCAGGAAAGGGAAGATTGTCTTGGCATTCCGTCCTCGGCACCGTACACCAGATACGTTGAATGTGCTTGCTTGGCCGCGCGATGATCCAACCCTAGATAGTAACGACAAGTCGTTTCCAGGCGCTCGTGCCCGAGGATCTCTTTAATGTGACCAATGGGACAGCCGTTGAATAGGAGCTGGGTTGCGGCGGTATGCCGCAGAAGATGTGGCGTCACAGGTTTGTTGATTCCCGCGATTGTCCGGTAACGTCGAAACGGCCGCCACATATCAGCTCGCTTTAACCGCGTGCATCCATCTTGGCAGACGAACAGCGCCGGGTGGTCGGTATTTCTTGCTTCTAGGTACGCCCTGATCCA
>CATPCN010000467.1 GCA_955652855.1 uncultured Chthoniobacterales bacterium
ACTGGAGTTGGCTGCTGGCGCCCAAGTTTTCGGAAAAGGATCGCAAGGCCGTGAACTTGAACCGCAACTACTCCATCAATCAGATCGAATGCTCAAAGGCAAGACGATTGGGATCGACGCGACAACGCTGGAAGCCAATGCGGCGATGCGCTCGATTGTGCGGCGCGACACGGGCGAGAGTTACATGGAATATCTGCGGCGGTTGGCGGCGGAAGCCGGTATCGATCCCAACGATGACAACGAGGTGCGGCGGATGGATCGCAAGCGGAAGAGGAAGACGTCGAATGAGGAATGGGTGAATCCGCACGATCCGGAAGCCGGGCTTCTTTGCGCTCTTTTGCGCGTTCTGGCCGCTCTCTCGCCATTTTTCGCGCCGACTACGAGCCTGCCGAAGATTTCGCTGGTAAGCTCTTACCCGTTCGCGAAACTTCGATCAAGTTCGGTAAAACCCAGTCACGGTAGAAATTGGGGTTTTGACACGGGCTGTTAAGTGTCATGGCGTCGATGAGGAACCGTTTACCTGTCGTGTTGCGCACTCCGATGTACCGGGAGAATATTGTTTTCCGCCGCTCGCTTCGTTGATTACTGGCGCGGCACGGCTGATGCTCGCGCTCTTAGAACATTGTGTGCATGAGTTGGGCGGTACATATGCAATGGAGGATACGGACTCCATGGCAATTGTGGCAACAGAACGAGGCGGCTTGATACGCTGCGCAGGCGGTCCCCATCGAAAGAACGGGAGCGCGGCGATCAAAGCATTGTCGTGGGAACAGGTCCGGAAAATATCTCAACGTTTCGCTACGTTTCGAACGGCGGGTTTACGAGCTGGCGCGCAAACACTGTGGGCGGCAAAACTCGTGGAACATTTCTGTGGAGATTCTGCTTAAGAAGTCAGGTTCGCAAAGCCCGATCAACAAGTTTCGTCACATGTTGAAGCACATCGCGAAGCATGACCACCTCCCCGATTATCGGGTCACATTCAGCGACGAGACGGACCAGGTCACGTTCTACAACCGGGGATCATGGTGGGAGAAGACACCCCTGTCCTGCGATGCCGAAACGCTGCCCTCCTTGCCGCCAGAAGCCTATGAGGAAGGCCGGGTGGCGGCACCTGGCTATGACATTCACGGACTTGAAAGCGAGTGGCGCCAGTGGTGGTCGAACTCGGGCAAGCCGAAGCTCGATAATCCGGCTGCGGCCTTTGTCGGGTTCTGCCGCAGCCGTCACAAGCGCGCGCCGATCCAGCGCGAAACCTGGGATGAACCCTCTGCCCGGCTATGAATCGCAAAACTGCATTAAACGCCCTTGGGCGGGGCTTAAAGGTTTCTCTAGGGACACGATCAGCTCATCGGGCAAGAACCCCTTCCCTTGGCCAATGTCAGTGCCGTGGCGTCGATTCTAATCCTGCGGCCTCGGCCAATGTCTTGAAATCATCGCTTTTGTTGGTGACTGTGTGGGGACTTGCTGGCATCCAACGGTCGCCGATAAGTTGACTACATGGTGACCATGAGACGACTATCTATTGGCTATCGGTTACTAAAAAGCCCCCGTCTTGGTAACACTCTGTCATCGCTTGGATGACTTAAAGGTCACTCACAAATGACCACTTGCTATCCGTTAGTCATCCAGTTATCCTCCAGTCACCTGATTGGTGACGTTCAGTTGCCGTCCACATTCCTGCAAGAGAAGAGATGCCCACAATCGCATTCGTGTCACCCAAAGGAGGAGCGGGGAAGACGACCTCGGCTTTCCTGCTTTCGACCGCTCTGGCGAAGCTCTACGACGTGACTGTCATCGACGCCGATCCCAATCACCCGATCAAGAGTTGGGCGGAAGGCGGCAGGACTCCAGACCGTCTCACGATCGTATCCGAGGTCGATGAGGACACGATCATCGAACGGATTGAAGATGCTGCCACGAAAACGCCGTTCGTCGTCGTCGATCTCGAAGGCACGGCCTCGATGATCGTGATCTACGCGATTTCGCAGGCGGATTTGGTGATCATTCCGACACAGGGTTCGCAGCTCGATGCGAATGAAGCGAGTAGGGCGATCCGCGTCGTTCTGCAGAGTGAAAAGATGACGAAAGCGGCTACACCGTACGCCGTCCTGTTAACACGCACCAATCCATCGATCAGAACACGCACACAAGCGCACATTCAAAACGGGCTAATCGGCGCAGGTATTCCGGTGCTCAAGACAGAGCTCAATGAGCGCGACGCTTTCAAGGCGATTTTCTCCTTTCAGCAAACGCTCGATGGATTGAACGCGGCGGATGTTCCAAACCTCGACAAGGCAAAACTCAACGTGTGGGAGTTCGTGCATGAAGTTATGGAGCGCCTTAAGACTGAGGAAGACGGCGGTAGGGAAAAAGACGATGAAACATCTAGCATGGCGAGGGCCGCATGAGCACACGGATCGATCCTTTTGCGTCGCTGAAAGAGCCGCCCGTCTTCACGACGAAACCGAAAGCGGACAAGCCTGTAGTGGACCCCTATGTGAGACAACTGCAAATTTGACACTCTACCGTTCGCTGCAAATTTGTGGTCTTGTGTGCCCGCTTCTCTCATACTAGTCTCACCTG
>CATPCN010000468.1 GCA_955652855.1 uncultured Chthoniobacterales bacterium
AACGGGCTAAGGAAAAATCAGTAGAAGCGTTTTACCAGTCCGGCCCACCAGTCAGCACGACTGTGTTCGCCGCTCCGCGTCGCCCCAGCGTGGTCCCCTTTTACTCCGCCGCGGTGGGAAACTTTCACTCCGCCCTTGACACCGGACTTCTCGACGGTTCACGGTGATCCGTCCACGCATCTCGAAAGCTTGAAGCAGTTCGTCGCCGACCGCGGCATCGCACTGGAATATTCCGAATCGATCTCCCCCGCCCGTGGCGTTTCGCGGGGTGGCAAGATCGCACTACTGCCCGGCCTTTCCCCAGCGGAAGAATTCTCCACTCTCGCACACGAGCTGGCGCATGAGATCTTGCACCGCGACGAGCGGCGTTCGCAGACCGACAAGACCATCCGCGAAACGGAAGCTGAAGCCGTGGCGTTCGTGGTTTCCCAGTCGATCGGTCTTGAGACCGGCACTGCCGCCAGCGATTACATCCAGCTCTACTCCGGTGACAAGCAAACCCTCGCCGCCTCGCTGGCACTCGTTCAGGAGACAGCTACCGCGATCATCGCCGCCCTTCAGCCAAAAACCGAGATGCAGCCCGACTAGGGCTGCTTCTTCTTCCTCGTTATCCGGCCTAACCCGCCATCTCACGCACTGGCTGGACATCCTTCGCCAGGACAAACGCGCCCTGTTCACCGCCGCGTCCAAGGCCCAGGCCGCCGTCGATTGGCTGCACACTCGCGTCTCTGTCCCCTCGCCCGGACTGGTGAACGCCTAGCCGCAGGAATCGCGCTGGAGGCTGACTCGTCGGGCGGGCAGCCTTCGTTCCGCAGTTGGGAGCCGCGCGGCACTGCTTTTGTTCCGTTCGTTCTTTGTCGGTGTGCGCTCCGCTGTCGTGCCGGTTCGCCGGCTTGGAGCACGCAGGCATCCCGCCAGGAAACTGCGCCTGTCATGCCGCCTGACTTTTGTGCTCCGTCGCCACTCCCGGCAAAGCGTCGCTCTTTCCTTTCGGCTCCGGCTTTTCGTTCCCCCTTCTTCTTGCGAAGGAAACGAACAAGCCTTCACCAGAAAAGGAAAAACACATGAAAAAGAACGAAAAGACAGAACAAGAACCCAAAGCCGCCCCGGCTTACCTCAACCGCGTAACGCTTGTTGGCTTCCTCGCCGACAAGGCCGACCAGCACGATGGATTCGCCATCCTGCGGCTGGCCACCAAAGTCTCATGGAAAGACAAAACCTCCGGCGAGTGGCAGTCCCATACCGACTGGCATCGCATCATCGCCTGGAGCGGTCTGGCCGAAGCGGTGAAACCTCTTGCCAAGGGCGATCACGTCATGGTCGAAGGCGAGCTACGCTCCAGCGAGTACGACAGGGAAGTGCAGGTGATCGGCGCGGGCAAGGCCATCGTCGCCACCAAGACCTGGGAAATCCGCGCCCGAGCCATTCGCAAGCTCGACCGTAAGCCCAAGGACAGCCAACCCAAGGCTAGGAAGAAGGCCGCATAGACGGCTTCGGTTCAACCCCGGTTCTCTCACAAGAGCCGGGGTTCCGGTCTGTTTAGGTCCCGGCAGAAACGAGCGCCACGATCAGGGTGTAGTTATTTGCCGGGTTTTCTATTCTTCGCGGCTTGCCGAACCGCAGCTTCGCTGACTTTACCAGTCTCTTTTCTCATCGTGCTCAATTTCGCATTCGGCGAGAACTGAGGAATCGGCTTCGGCAGATTCTTGTTAAGGGTGTCGCCGCGCTTCTGTTGAATCTCGCCAGCTTTCGGCGGCGTCTTGTCGCGGTGATGGTTGTCCAGTCCGGGTTCCTTCATAACGTAGCCTCCTACTACCTATCGTACCCAAAACAAAAGACGGAGGAAATGGTTTCTCGCGCAGTTCGGAACTGATGTAGAGACGCAACCTTATCGCTTTCGTTTAGACGGCCATGTGTAGTCCGGCCCCGGATTGTTAGGGAGTTTTAGTTCATAGCAGATCGCGGCGAGTGCCGGGATGTCGCACGGTCCGGATGGACTCGGATCGCATGTAAAACTAGTGCATTCGAAACAGACTTCTACCCAAGCGACCGGCTTGGAGTCCGCTCCATAGAAGATGAAGGCGTGGCGCGGATTGAAGCAAGAGCCCGATTCGATCATCGAAGTATCGTAGTCGCTCACTGCCGTTACAAGGCGTTCGACCTGAGATTGCGATAGAAGGGTGCCTTCGCCGTTCAATACGGTGTCGTCGAGCTTATCGTTAGTCAAAATGTGGCGGCTCATTTCGCCTTTGGGATTGTACGAGTAACCGCGTACTTCTGTGTATGAAACGTTCGGCCATGTTGGACGCCACCTGCGGGCCATCTTGAAACGCAACCAGTTTGCCGCGAGCACAGCTACCACAATCAGTGCGACAAAGATAAATGCGACGCGTACCGACTTCTTCACCCCCACTGGCTTGCCGCAAACGCTCTGTATATGCAACAACTTTGATCACGCGGAGTAGGCGGTCACTGTTCACATAGATTGTGCACAGCATCCAACCTTCTTGCCCACAGCACCGTACGAACAATCGTTCGCAATCGCGAAAATCTGCTTGCCGCGCTTCCTGATACGCGCGTATAACCAATAGTCTTCCGTTCAGGCATGAACGGCACGGAACAAGTGAGCAGTTCCGTTCTTTAAGAGAAATTCCGGGTTCTCACCCACCGGAAAAAGAAGGAGTCCATCATGCGCTTTATTAAAGAAATCAATTCCACGGACGACTCTCAGCCGCCCGTTTCCAAACCGGTCCCGATGCGATCCAACACCCAGGCATTGCCCGATGACCGCGATCACCTCGCCGATCTTTCCAGCGTGGCGAAGAAACTTGGCGTCAGTAAACGCTACGTGCAAACGCTCGTGCGCCGGAAGGTGATCCCCGTCATCCGGCTGGGCCGCCGCTGCACCCGGTTCGATCTCGACGGCGTCATGACTGCGGTGAAGAAGTTCGAAATCCACGAGGTCCGGTAGAGCGAACTGCTCTCCCTGGAGCGGCTCTGAGAAAAACGCGGTTATGCCGCGCTTTTCCCCGTGTGCCCGGCAGTGTCCTGCATTGCCATTCTTTGGAGAACACGCTTCTACGCCTCTAAAATCATAATCGAACGTGCTTACGATTCGCGCCATGTCGAACGGTTCGGGCTACTCCAAAAAACATCTGGAGCAGAACGACTACTATGCTGAAAACGAGAAGGTCATTGGCAAATGGTTCGGCAAGGGTGCGGCCATGCTTGGCCTTGAGCAGGAAGTTCTCAACGAACAATTCGAGGCCGTCCGTCAGGGATTGCATCCCGCGACCGGCGAAAAATTGCGCCAGCGCAAGAGCGCCGACCGCGAAACGAAGGAAGGCGAAAAGCAAAGTACCGGGCGCACGCTCTACGACTTCACATTCTCAGCACCGAAGTCCGTTTCGATCATGGCCCTGGTCGGAGGCGATTCGCGCCTGATTGAAGCGCACGAACGCGCGGTCAAGGTAGCCCTCACCGAAATGGAACGATGGGCTTCCGCGCGAGTCCGTGCCGATCACCAAAATACGGATCGCATCACCGGCAATATGGTCGTTGCCTGTTACCAGCACGACGCCAGCCGCCAGCTCGACCCGCAACTGCACACGCATTGCGTTGCCGCCAACATGACCTACGACGAGGGCGAGACAAAATGGAAGGCATTACAGGCCAGCGCCATTTTCGAGCGGCGAGCTTTTCTGACCGAGGTCTATCGCAATCACCTCGCCCGCAGCGTGCAGGAGCTTGGATACGCAATTGAAAACCGTGCTCCCGTTAAAGGGCGCGATTTCGGTTTCGAGATCAAGGGTGTCCCGCAGGAAGTCATTCAGGAGTTCAGCCAGCGCAGCCAGCAACGCGACGTCGCCATCGCCGACTTCATGGAACAACATGGACGCGCACCGAGCGACAACGAAATCGCCGTCCTCGTCCGTGAAACCCGGCCCGACAAGCTGATCGACATTTCGACGCGGGAAGTGCGTGAAAGCCAGCTTGCGCGGCTCAACGAGGAACGCGCACGTCAGTTGACGGCGTTGCGCGAACAGGCCGAGCGTCACCCGGCCCGGCCCGAACCCCAGCGAGCCGACATTTCGCTCAGGCACGCGATGGATCATGTCTTTGAGCGGGTTTCCGTCGCCCTCGATTTTGAAGTGATGGCCGAAGCTCTGCGCCATGGGCGCGGACACGTGCAGTTGGACGAACTGAACGACGCGCTCAAGCGGCAGGAGATCAGCGGCGGAATCATCCGCGCCGGAAGTGAAATCGCGACCCGCGAATCGCTGGAACGGGAGCGGGAGATGATTCAGATGGTCAATCGGAATCTGGGCCAGTACATCCCCATCGGTTCTGGCGCACAATTCCAGCTCCCCCTCGATCTCCCCGGCGAACTAAGGAAGGTCGCCGAGTTCGCTCTCAATTCTTGCGACCGATGCGTGAACATTCAAGGTGCGGCAGGCGCAGGCAAGACGACCACTCTAGGCGCTCTTGCGCGATCCCTGAAGACGACGCGTGCCTGGCAAGGCTACGCCGTTGCACCGACGCAGAGTGCCGTTCAGGAGCTTAACAAGGTCGGCTTCAATGCGATGACCGTGGAGCGTTTACTTCTGGACACCGAACTGCACGCTAACCTCTCCGAACAGGCCATTGTTGTCGACGAAGCGGGAATGATTTCGGGACGACAGATGCACGGGTTACTGAGCCTGGCCACCCGTTTTAACGCACGTCTGATCCTGAGCGGCGACACGAAACAGATTCAATCGGTTGAAGCTTCGGATGCCTTACGAATTCTGGAAAAGGAATCGCATCTCGCCACGATCCGCCTTGGAGAAGTCAAACGGCAGCACAACCTCGACTATAGGAGCGCCATCGCGAAGATGCGCACCGATCCGGCCAAGGGCTTGGATGAACTTGACCGCATGGGCGCGATCAAGGAAGTCGGCGGCATGGAGCGGGCTGAAGAAGTGGCCAAGGCTTACAAGGCCGCTTCGGGCGACGTGCTCGTCGTTTGCCCGACCCACGAGGAAATCGACCGGGTCACCTCGGCCATTCGCCATGATCTGGAAAGAGAAGGTGAACTAAGGAAGTTCCAACTCCTCACTCGCCTGGAGCCGCTCAATTGGACGGCGGCGCAAAAGCGCGACCTCGCCAGTTTCGTCCCCGGCCAGGTCATCGTCTTTCATAAAAGCACCAAAGAAGCCCGGAAGCATGAAGCCTTCACCGTCGTGCAGCAGGACGGCGTCACCCTCACCGCCCGGAACGAACGGGGCAAAGAAATCGAGCTGACCAAGAAGCAGGCGCAATGTTTCGGCGTCTTCATCCCGCGCGAGATCGATGTCGCCCACGGAGACCGCCTTGCCCTCGAAACGAACGTTCATGATGGCGCGTTCAAGTTCACCAATGGCGAACTGGTCACGGTCGCGAAGATCAACGAAAACGGCAGCATCAAGCTGGAAGATGGGCGCACGATGCCGCGCGATCTGAAGCAGTTCAATCACGGCTACGCCGTGACCGCCCACAAGTCGCAGAGCAAGACCGTCGATGAAGTCATTATTTCGGGCGACGCCATGAGCCGGGAATTGTTCTACGTGGCCGCTTCGCGGGGCCGTCATCGCATTCAGGTGTTCACCGGCGACAAGAGCCGCCTGCGGGAGTCCATCGGTCTTTCCGGATTGCGCCAGTCCGCTTTGGAACTACTGCGCCGCTCGACGCGCACGGTAGACCGCACGCGCCTGGCTGAACGTCCACCCACGATGGTTGAGCGCATCGGCAAAGCGATTGAGAAGGTCTGGCAGAATATCCCGCGTGTTTTGTTCGGCCATGAGTTCGCACCCGGCCGGGATCGGGAAAGGGAGATCGGACGATGATTGCAGCACGAGACAAAGAACAGAACTACCGGACGGTACCGGACGGGGCTTACTACTATGGCATGACGATCATCATCGGCGATTTTCACCGCTTGATGCCCTGGGACCAATTTCTGGGCGCGGAAGGCACCGACCGCGAAGTGCTGGTGACGTTCCGGCTTTTTGACGTGACGATCAAGGGCTCGGGGCTGCTCCAGTTGCTGCGCGACGCCAAGCGTCACAAGATCGACATCCTGACCATTGCCCCGCGCCATCAAAGCATGATGGGCGGCGAAGGGATTGTCGTGACGCACATCGACGTGAAAGCAGTTAAGCCCTGAACCCTCTATATATGGAGATATGCGAAGATGGGTTTGACAGGTGGGTTTTCCCACTGTATGGTTACACTATGACCACGAAGATCACCCTCGATAAGGCCGGGCGCGTTCTCATTCCCAAGTCGCTGCGCCAGGAATTGCACCTCGGACCCGGTGATACGCTACAGCTCGAAAGTGAAGGTGACGAGATCATGCTTCGCCCCGTCCGCCCCGAAGCCCTGCTCAAGAAGGAACAGGGAGTCTGGGTTTACCAGGGCGAACCGGCCCATACGTCCATCCCCGACCTGATCGACCGGGAGCGGGAGCAGCGTTCGCGCGAGTTCCTCGGATGAAGGAATTTTTCGACACGTCCGTCCTGATCGCTTCCTTCTGGCGGGGTCATGCTCAGCATGAGGCCAGCCTCAAGCTGTTCGCCGCCGCCAACAAGAAGAAGTCGGCCTGCGCTCTCCATACTCTCGCCGAGGTCTATGCCACCATGACCGCCCTGCCGGTCAAGCAGCTCATCCCGACCGACCAGGCGTTGCTGTTCGTCCAGGAGGTTCGCGAGCGCTGCACGATCGTCGCCCTCGACGAAGACGAATATTACAGCACTATCGCGCAGACCGCCGAGGCCGGTCTTTCCAGTGGCCGGGTTTATGACGCCCTCCTCCTTCGTTGCGCCGCCAAAGTGAAAGCGGAAAGGATCTACACATGGAACCTCAAACATTTTCGTACCATCAATCCCCACCTCGCCGACCGCATCCAGACGCCCTAGCCGCAGCCGGTTCGCGAAGCGTGTTGCGTTTCCTCGGTACTTGTGGGCAACTACCGAGGTTTTGGAACAGCCAGCTTCAGCCCAAAACAGAGCAAAATCCAAAGGCCCGGAGGAAGAAGTTTGATTAGAGACACCATCCCTAACGTTCCGTTAGGCACTTCGTGGCGCTCGCTATCAGCGAGCGCAAGAGCAGGCGGAAGCGCGAAGCGAAGCGTGCCCAGCGGCTCGTGCACGCACCGTTCCTAGCCTTTGCAATGGTGGGGGCCGACTTTCAAAGTTGATACGAGTCCTAAACTCAAGTAAAACAATGTTATGGGCGAATGTCGCAGATGGCCAACCGCAGTCGATTTGTTTTCGGGTTGTGGTGCCGCGACCGAAGCCCTCAAACGCCGACACGTTCGTGTCATCGCTGCAGTCGACAACGACCCTGTCGCTTGCCGTACCTATCGGAAGAATCACCCTTCCGTTCGTCTGTACCAAAAGGACATCCGTCGCGTCTCTCCCGCTCTGATCCGGGCAGAGTTGTTGCGTGATAGCGATCTGGACATTCTCGTGGTCTGTGCTCCATGCCAACCGTTCAGCAGCCAAGGACTCAAAGACAGGGCTGATAAGCGTGCTCGACTCATCTTCAGCGCCATTCGGTTCGCGAAGATCCTGAAGCCGAAGCTCATCCTTTTCGAGAATGTTCCCGGGCTGGCAACTCCACGGTTCGCCGAGCTTCTGAAAGAACTTCGCCGCCGCCTCGAAGACATCTGCTATAAAATCGGTGAACCTCAGATGGCAGATGCGGCGGACTATGGCGTGCCGCAACGAAGACAGCGATGTATTCTTATCGCGAGGCTCGGCGATG
>CATPCN010000469.1 GCA_955652855.1 uncultured Chthoniobacterales bacterium
GAAGCCGTGCGGGGCATCTCGTTCGAAGTTCAGCCCGGAGAGATCTTTGGGTTGATCGGCCCTGACGGCGCGGGTAAGACATCCACTTTTCAGATTCTAGGAGGGGTCATGTCTGCGACTTCGGGGGTGACCGAAATCTACGGTAAAGCCTCGCGGGATGCGCGGTCGCTGGTTGGCTATCTCACTCAGGCGTTCAGCCTTTATCCGGACCTCAGTGTAGGGGAGAACATTCGTTACGTCGGCGATCTCCGTCGTGTTCCCTTGGACGAGATCACCAGCCGCAGTCACGAGTATCTTTCGATGTTCGACATGGATCGGTTCATCGATCGACTCGCGGGCAAACTCAGTGGCGGCATGAAACAGAAGCTCGCACTCGTTGCCGCTCTCGTCGCTCAGCCCCGCGTTCTCCTGCTGGATGAACCAACCACCGGAGTCGATCCCGTGTCGCGGCGCGAATTCTGGGACACATTGGCCCATCTCGCGGACGCCGGGCTGACGATCGTCGTGGCGACGCCCTATATGGACGAGGCCGAACGGTGTCATCGTGTGGCGTTGATGCATCTCGGCGAGATTCATCAGATGGGAACTCCAGCGGAGTTGCGCGGTGGGCTTGGGCTGAATCGCCTGGAGGTACGGACTGGCGATCTGAGTGCTGCCGAGGACCTGCTCGATGCGGACGAACGAGAGCAAAGTCCAATCGTTGACGTGCAGCGCTTCGGTGACCGGCTCGATGTCATGGTGAGGGATGTCGACGCCGGCCGTCGAGAGATAGATTCGCAGCTCACGCAAGGGAAAGCGCCAGTGATCCGCGTTGCAGACCCAACACTCGAGAATGTGTTCGTCGCAACGCTGCGCTCACTGGGCCAGGAGACGCATACACCGCCGTTTCCCGGCGAACACCCTCACCAGGGCCAGCGTGGCAAGAGCGCCATCGACGCAAAACAGTTGACGAAGAAGTTCGGCGACTTCACGGCAGTCAAGGGGATCAACCTCGAGGTCCAATATGGAGAGGTTTACGGTCTGCTCGGCGCGAACGGGGCGGGCAAAACAACCGCCATCAAGATGCTGTGCGGCCTGTTGGCACCGACTCTTGGCGAGATGACCTTGGCTGGGGAGAGCGGAAGCCTGCGGTCCTCGTCGGTTCGCGAACGGATTGGGTACATGTCGCAGAAGTTTTCGCTCTACGACGATCTGAGCATTGAAGAGAATCTTGATTTCTTCGGCGGAATCTACGGCGTCCCTCAGGCCGAACTAGCGGCAAAGAAGGCCTGGGTCATGGAGTTCTCCGGGCTCAAGGGAAAGGAAGCGCTCATCACCGGCAAGCTGCCGGGCGGATGGAAGCAGCGCGTTGCGTTTGGCGCCGCAATCATGCACGAACCGAGCGTGTTGTTTCTCGATGAACCGACGTCGGGCGTCGATCCGCTTGCCCGCCGAGCCTTCTGGCGCATGATCAACAAACTTGCGGATATGGGCACGGCCATTCTCGTCACGACCCATTATCTCGAAGAGGCCGAGCAGTGCAATCGTCTGGGTTTCATGGTGGCCGGTGAACTTGTGACGGAGGGAACTCCCAGCGGTGTTAAACAACAACAGGGCGGCCATCTGTTGGAGTTCCTGGTGGACAAGCCTCAGGCTGCTGCCGACATGCTCAAGCAAAAGATGGACCGGTGGCGGGTGTCGATCTTTGGCTATCGTCTGCATGTCATCACGGATGAAGCCGCTGAGAGTGGTCGACGGACCGTAACCAAATTACTGACCGACGCCGGGATCGTTGTGCATGGTGTCCAGGAAGAGCCCTACTCGCTCGAGGATGTCTTCATTGCAGTGGTCGAGAAGAATCGCGCCAGCGGAAAGTTTGCGGAGGAGGACTAATGTTCAGGCGAATTTTTGCGCAAGCCCGTAAGGAGTTGACACAGATCGTGCGTGACCGGCTGGCGCTGGTCCTGGCGCTTGTACTGCCGCTATTTCTCATCCTCTTGCTGAGCAACGCGCTCTCGTTGACCGTCAAAGACATGCCGCTCGCGGTGCAGGACTTCGATAGTTCGCCGGCCTCACGGTCCTATATCGATGCGTTTCGCGCTTCCATCACGTTTCGAGTCGTCCCCATGGCCTCGAACGTGCAACCGGAGCAAGTCTTGCGAACTGGCGCCGCGAGAGGAGTGTTGATCATCCCGGAGCATTTCGGGCGAGACCTTGCCCGCGGGAATATGTCCGATGTACAACTCCTGATCGACGCTGGCGATGCGAACACAGCCAAACAAGTGAATGGGTATGCGAGCGAGATTACGAGAGCGTATCAGTCGCAGATTGCCGGTGACGCGACTACGGCGTTGGTTACGCCGCAGATTCGATTGTGGTTCAATCCAGGCCGAGACTCCAAGAAGTTCTACGCCCCTGGGATCTTTGTGCTTGGCATTTCTATGTTTCCACCACTCCTGGCATCTTTAGCGATGGCCAAGGAAGGCGAACAGAAGACCATACTCCAGGTCTATGTTTCAAGCATCTCGGTTCACGAATTCCTCCTCGGCAAGATTCTTGCGTTCACCGTCATCGCTTTGTTGGAGTGGGTGGCTTCGCTAACGTTATTGCTCACAGTCTTTGGGCTCCATCTTACCGGCGA
>CATPCN010000470.1 GCA_955652855.1 uncultured Chthoniobacterales bacterium
CGGTTTCAGTGCGGTCAGAACGGGAACGTGCCGGGGAAAAACACCGAGTTCGCCTTCCGATCCGGGCAGAACAACAAAATCGACATCCTCCGAGTAAGCGATCGCCTCGGGCGTAACGATTTCGAGTCTCAGGGTCGCCATTATTTTTGAAGAAGTTGAGGGTTGAGAGTCGTTAGTTGAGAGAGACGGGGATTAAAGATCATCAAAGGAATTTTCTCTCAACTTCTCAACAATAAACTCTCAACCTTCTTTTATCATGTCGATGTTGCCTTTCATGTAGAAGTTCGTTTCGGGAACTTCGTCATGTTTGCCATCGAGAATTTCTTTGAAGCCGCGCACCGTGTCGGCAGTCGAGACGTACTGGCCTTTCGTGCCGGTGAAAACTTCGGCGACATGAAAGGGCTGACTGAGAAAGCGCTGGATTTTGCGTGCGCGATAAACCGTCAGTTTATCTTCCGGACTTAATTCATCCATGCCGAGAATGGCGATGATGTCCTGCAAATCTTTGTAGCGCTGCAGAACTTTCTGCACGCCGCGCGCAACGCCGTAATGCTCTTCGCCCACAACTTCGGGCGCGAGCGATTTCGATGTCGACGAAAGTGGATCGACCGCCGGATAAATTCCGAGCTCAGCAATGGAGCGCTCGAGCACGATGGTCGAATCAAGATGCGCGAAGGTGTTCGCCGGCGCCGGATCGGTCAGATCGTCGGCTGGAACGTAAACTGCCTGGAAGGAAGTGATCGATCCTTTGTTTGTCGATGTAATGCGTTCCTGCAAATCGCCCATCTCCGCCGCGAGCGTCGGTTGGTAACCGACGGCGCTCGGCGTTCGGCCTAACAATGCCGAAACTTCGGACCCAGCTTGTGAGAACCGGAAAATATTGTCGATGAAAAGGAGCACGTCCTGATTGCGCTCGTCGCGAAAATATTCCGTCATGGCAAGCGCGGAGAGCGCAACGCGCAAACGCGCCCCCGGCGGTTCGTTCATCTGACCGTAAACGAGCGCGACCTTCGATTTGCTCAAATCTTTTTGATCGATCACGCCGGCTTCGCTCATTTCCGTGTAAAGATCGTTGCCTTCGCGAGTGCGCTCACCCACGCCCGCGAAAACGGAAAAGCCGCCGTGACCCTTCGCAATGTTGTTGATCAATTCCATGATGACAACGGTTTTGCCGACGCCCGCGCCGCCGAATGCGCCGACTTTCCCGCCTTTTGAAAACGGGCAAATTAGATCGATCACTTTGATCCCCGTCTCGAGAATTTGCGTCTTCGTGTCCTGCTCGGTGAGTGATGGCGCCGGACGATGAATCGGATAGCGCTTGGTAAATTTCACCGGCCCGCGATTATCGACCGCATCACCGGTAACATTAAAGACCCGGCCAAGCGTCCCCTCGCCTACTGGAACGGTGATCGGACCACCGGTATCGCTTACGCTCATGCCGCGCTTTAAGCCTTCGGTCGAAGACATCGCGATCGAGCGCACCCAGTTTTCGCCGAGATGATGTTGCACTTCGAGAGTCAACTTCGTCGGATTGCCGCCCACTTCGTATTCGATTTCGAGCGCGTTATAAATGTTTGGCAGCTTTTTTCCTTGCGGAAATTCCACGTCCACAACGGGACCGATGACTTGAACGATGTTTCCTGTGTTCATAAATTTCTTATGTCGATCTAAGCACCGACCGCCATTTGCGCGGTTGCGATTTCGAGCAGCTCAGTGGTGATGCTGGCTTGTCGCATTTTGTTATATTCGAGAGTGAGGTCCTTGATGAATTGCATCGCGTTATCGGTCGCGCTTTTCATCGCGACCATGCGGGCGCTGTGCTCCGAAGCGCGCGCATCCAGAATCATTTGGAAAACTTGATACTGAAGATAGTAAGGCAAGACTGCGTCGAGCACCGCCTCGGACGTCGGCTCGAAGAGATATCCGACCATTGGATCGAGATCTTTATTTTCTGCTTCGGTCGATTCACTTTTTGGAAGATCGAAGCTGCTGATCGGCAACAAGGTCCGCACAAGCGGGCGCTGGCTGATCGTGTTGATGAATTGCGTGTAGAGTACGGTCACTTTATCGACTTCGCGATTTAAGAATTTCTCCGCGCAAAACTTCGCGATCGGTTTTGTTTCAACAAATGTCGGGGCGTCTTTCAATTCAAAATCGGCGAGCAACTCACGCTTCGTTCGCAAGACAAATTGTCGAGCCTTGCGCCCGGCGACGACATAAGCCGTCTTGTCGGCTTCGAAATGCGCGGCCTCACGCAACAAATTCGTATTCAAAGCGCCGGCTAGTCCTTTGTCCGTGCTGATGATCAGAACGAGCTCCTTTTTTGGCGGACGAACTTCGAGGAGAGGATGCGTCTGCGGGTCGGTGCGTCGTTGCAACGAAACCAAAACCTTGTTCATCAAGCCGACGTAAGGGCGACCCATCAAAGCGTGCTGCTGCGCCTTTCGCATCTTGGACGCGGCGACCATCTGCATCGCTTTGGTGATCTGCGCGGTATTGCGGATCGATTTAATCCGGCGCCGGATGTCTTGCGTGTTAGCCATAATTAAAAATGTGGGCGGGGCCTTGGTGCCCCGATCAACTTCGGAACCAAGTCGCGGCGCTGAGGCCGCTCCCACATTCCTGCCTTTGATATCGCAATTTGCGATATCAAGTTTCTAAACTCTTGCCGCGTAAGCTGAAAGGCAAAGTCTTCCGGAAAACGTTTGCGATTTCGGCGGACCTGTTCGTTTAGCCGCATCGTGCTCGTCCCGTAAATTTCCGCCAAATCCGAATCGAGCATGACGCGCCGACCGCGAATCAAATGAATCGCGTCTCCAACATTGTCGATCTTGCGGTTTGACGACATAACGGAATCCAGCGCGAGCAACGAAATCATTTCCAAGTCGCTTTGAAATCTTCGAGCGTCGCTTTCAATTGTTCCTCGAGAACTTTATCGAGCTGCCCCTTATCGCGAATCGAGCGGAGCAAACTTTCCTTCCGCGTTTGTAGGTAATCCTGCAGCTTGGTTTGAAAAAGCTTCACTTTGTCGACCGGGACTTCATCGAGATAACCGTTTTGCATCGCCCACATGATGGCGACCTGCTCTTCGACCGGGATCGGATTGTATTGCACCTGCTTGAAGAGCTCGACGATGCGTTGACCGCGCTCGAGACGCGCCTTCGTTGTCGCGTCCAGATCGGAACCGAATTGCGCGAAGGCCGCCAGCTCGCGGAACTGCGCGAGATCGAGCTTCACTTTGCCGGCGACCTGTTTGATCGCTTTAATCTGCGCGGCCGATCCGACACGGCTCACGGAAAGACCGACCGAGATGGCAGGCCGAACACCTTGATAAAATAAATCCGTCTCCAAATAAATCTGACCATCAGTGATCGAGATCACGTTCGTCGGAATGTACGCTGAGACGTCGCCCATTTGCGTCTCGATAATCGGCAGCGCAGTCAGCGAACCGCCGCCGAATTCATCGCTCACGCGCGCAGCGCGCTCGAGCAAACGCGAGTGCAAATAGAAAACGTCGCCCGGATACGCTTCGCGGCCGGAGGGTCGTTTCAAGACAAGCGAGACTTGGCGATAGGCCACCGCGTGTTTCGAGAGATCGTCATATATAATGAGCGCGTCCATGCCGTTATCCATGAACCATTCGCCCATGGCGGCGCCGGCAAACGGTGCGAGATACTGATTCGTGGCCGTGTCCGAGGCCGGCGCAGAAACAATCGTCGTATAAGGCATGGCGCCGGCTTTTTCGAGAACAGCGAGCGAGCGCGCCACGTTGGAATTTTTCTGACCGATCGCAACGTAAATGCAATAAAGCGGCCGGTAATCTTTCATCCCGCCTTCTTCCGCCGCTTTGTTCAAGCGCGCTTGGCTGATGATTGTATCAATCGCGATTGTCGATTTTCCGGTCGCACGATCGCCGATGATTAACTCGCGTTGACCGCGTCCGATCGGAATCATCGCATCGATCGCCATGATACCGGTCTGAACCGGTTGACTGACGCCGCGTCGCTTGATGATGCCGGGCGCAATTTTTTCGAGCGGATAAAACGTTTCTGTTTTGATCGCGCCTTTGTTGTCGAGCGGCTGGCCAATCGTGTTTACGACACGACCGAGGAGAGCTTTGCCCACCGGAACCTGCAAAAGTCTCCCGGTCGTTTTGACTTCGTCGCCTTCGGAAATTTTCGTCGAATCGCCGAGGATAATCGCGCCAACTTCCGTCTCTTCGAGATTAAGCGCGAGCCCGAAAACGCCGTTCGGAAACTCGATCATTTCATTGAGCATGACATCGCTTAGGCCTTCGATGCGCGCGACGCCGTCACCGGTTTCGCGGACAACGCCGACGTTGCTCTTCGTGGTCGAGGTCTTTAGCCCCGCTATCTGTGTTTCAATTTCTTCGAGAATGCTGCTCATAATTGTCGATCTTGTTTTATGTCGATCTTAAAATTGTTGCTGCAAACGCTGGAGACGCTCGCGCACGCTCCCGTCCCAAACGTCGCTCCCGACGCAAATGCGCATGCCGCCAATTAACTTTTCGTTCACGACAAACTCTGTGGTGAGATCGCTACCGTATTTGCGTTGAAGGTTGGCGATAATTTGTTCGCGCGCTTTTTCATTCAACTCGCTCGCGCTCTCGATCTTGGCGTGACGTTTCTCGATTTCAAGCCGGAGCAAGCGTTTGAAATTTCCGAGGACCTTGATGTAATTACGCGGCTTTTTCGCGATGAGCGATTGGGTGAGCGCCGCAATTTTTCCCCGATCAAGCTGGCCGTCGGTGAAACTGGCGCGCAACAGATCTCGCGAGAGCTGGCGAATTTCTTTGTTGATCTTCATGATGCGAGCTGGCGGCTGGCCTCTTCCTGCAAGCGGCGCTGATCGTCGGATGTCAGCACTTTGCCTGTGACCTTGGCCGTTGTATCGATAACGAGACGGCCGAGTTCACGTTTCAATTCGGACATCGTCCGCTCATGCTCGACCGCGCTGGTCTGGCGCGCTTTCGTGATGATTTGCTCGGCTGCCACGATCGCTTCTTGTTGTTTACGCTCGGCCAAATGCGCGCTGCTTTCCCGCGCTTCGTCGATCATGCGTTGTGCCTCGGTGTTGGCCTTGGCCAAAATTTCGGCGTGACGCTGCTCCGCTTCGGCGAGCTGTTGCTTGATTTTCTCTGCGTTCAACTGTGCTTGCGCGATCTGTTCGCGTCGCTGTTCGAGCACCGCGAGGATCGGTTTGTAAGCGAAGCGGCGCAAAGCAAGCGCGACGATCACAAAGCTGATGACTTGCGAGAGGAACAGCCAAGGGTTCCAACCGAAAGTCTCGCCGATCCCTTTGGCAGCATCGACAATGCTGCCACCGCTCGATTGCGCGAGAATTAAGATCAAAGCCATAGCAATTTATAGGAGCACTGAACCGTTGCCGGCCGGCGCTCGCAATCTTAGTTAGGTAATAGGTAGAGCGCGTAGAAGACGATCGCTTCCGTGAACGCGATGGCCAGAATCGCTTGCACAAGGATCGGTGTGGCGGCGCCAGGATTACGCCCGACCGCCGACGCCGCGCCGAGGCCCGTCAGTCCGACGCCAATGCCCGCGCCCATTGCCGCGAGGCCCACGTGAATGCTTCCGCTCATCTCTGCTAATAATGGTAATATCATAGTTTTCTCTTTGGTTGTCTTTCCAGCGTCGTCGCGATCTTTCGCGATCGGTTCGCTAAAATTTTTCAAGCGTGCTGTTCATGCCCGGGCTCATGTTTTGCAATCAAAAGTGTGAAAACAGCCGTCAACAACATGAAGACAAGCGCCTGCACGAGACCGACCATCACCTCCATAAAATAAAATGGAATTGGGATCAGCCAGGCAAGCGTCGGCACCATGTTCGACATCGCGCCCAGGATGCTTTCGCCGGCGTACACATTTCCATAAAGTCGAAAGCTGAGTGAGATCGGCCGGAATAAAATCGAGACGACCTCGAGCCATCCCACCATGAAAAAGATAACGATCATGACGAGTCTCAAAACACCGGACGTCTCCCCTTTCGGTCCAAAAATGTGGAGCAAGAATCCACCGACGCCATTCGCCTGGATCGCCCAAATGATCCAGAGAGCGAAAAATATCAGCGCCATGGCCGAGGTCATATTGAGGTCTGCATTTCCTCCGCGCAGCAGCGGTTGATCGACATAAAACTTGTTCGCCGCGAAGTCGTGATGTCCCCAGCCGATCGTGCCGACGCCGGGGATTAATCCAAACCAGTTCACGAACAAGATGAAAATGAAGATCGTCGCGAAAAACCAAAACGTTTTTCGCACGAGCTCACGCCCGATGATGCTCTCGAGAAAGTTGTAGAGACTTTCCACCAGCCATTCCCAGAAATTCTGCGCACCACTCGGGACCGCTTTCACATTGCGCGTCGCGACTTGCGCGAAAACAATAATTCCCACGGCCACGATCCAGGTCACCAGCATCGAATTTGTGACTGTGAATTTGCCGATGTGAAGAAGCTCCACCGGTTTTAGCGACAACGTTTCCTGCTCCTCGCTCGCTGCCCGAGCCGGCCCGGCGGCGAATGTCGATGTTGCAAACATTCCGCCGCAAACGAGCGCTAAGATCGACAATGATAAACGAAAAGAAAATCGGTTCTGCATGCGGTTGGTAGCAAAGCGGCACGGACATCCTGCCCGTGATCTCTCGGGCTGGAAGCCCGAGCCACGAATCTTTGCGCCGCGCTTACCAAAGCGAGTTTTGTCGCCATGACAAGCGACTTTCGGAAAATTTCTGCGCACTGCGGTCGCTCAATCGACAGACGCCGCCAGCGTGGTTTTTGTTGAGCTGTCGTCCGGAACTTGGAGCCAATTTTCGAGACGCTTTTTCAATTGCTCGATCCCGTCCTCGCTCACCGCGGAAACATCGACAATCTCCGTGGACGGAAATCTTTTTCGCAGCGCTTCCAGATTTTCCAGCGCGACCGGCAAATCCATTTTGTTCGCCACGACGCACCATGGACGCGTCGAAAGTCTTGCATCGTACAAATCAATTTCACGCCGCAAGTTTTGCAGGTCCTCGATTGGAGAGCGGCCTTCACTTCCCGCAACATCGACAACAAAAAGGAACAAGCGGCACCGCGTGATGTGGCGCAAGAAATCGTGTCCGAGTCCCACATTTCGATGCGCGCCCTCAATCAAACCAGGAATGTCAGCAATCGTGGCGCGCCGATATTCTGAAAACTCCAGGACACCGACAATCGGATGCAATGTGGTGAAGGGATAAGGCGCCACTTTGGGACGCGCCGCCGAAAGTTTTCTTAGGAGCGTGGATTTCCCGGCATTCGGATAACCAATCAGTCCGGCGTCTGCGATCGTGTGCAGTTCGAGCAAGAAGTGCCCCTGCTCGCCCTCTTCGCCTTCGGTGTATTGCTGCGGCGCGCGATTGCGCGAACTCTTGAAATGCACGTTGCCTTTTCCGCCGCCGCCTCCACGGCAGAGAACGAATTCCTGACCATCGCTCGCAAGATCGACAATGAGTTGTAGCGCAGGCACGCTGCTTACCTCTTCCGGCGCTGCGTAAACAATTGTTCCGACCGGCACTTTCACCACTTTCGTCACCGCGCCGCGCCCATGCATTTTTTTCCCCATCCCGTGTCCGCCATTTTTCGCTTTGATGATCGACTCGTAGAAGAGATTCGTAAGATTATCCGTGTGCGAATCGGCGCGCAGGATCACATCGCCACCGCGCCCGCCATCGCCGCCGTCGGGTCCCCCCTTCGGCACAAATTTCTCGCGACGAAAACTTACACAACCACGACCGCCACTTCCCGCTTGCGCAAAAACTTTGATTCGATCGACGAACATTGCGATGGAAACTGCCATCTCCGGCGCAAGCTGTCATCCCGAGCGAAGCGAGGGATCTCACGCTCGGTGTAGATCTCTTGAGAGATCCCTCGCTTCGCTCGGGATGACACGCAGATTGTCAGCGTGTCTTAATTAGGGAAGCGTAAAGCTTCTTCGTTGCCTGTGCGATCGAGGACCAGCTGAATTTTTCTTCTGCGCGTTTGCGTCCGGCTTTGCCAAAACCTTCGCGCAACTTTTCGTCGCGCATGAGTTGATTGATTCGCGCGGCAAGATCGCCGGAAAACTTTTCGGGATTTGTTGGCGCAAATGGAGCCTCTTTCATTTGCTCAAGCGAAACGAGAAAGCCGGTTTCACCGTCAACAACGACTTCTTTGATTCCACCCACGGCACTGGCGACGACTGCGGTTTCACACGCCATCGCTTCGAGATTGATGATGCCGAACGGCTCGTAGATCGACGGGCAGCAGAAGACGCCCGCGTGCGAATAAATTTCAATCGCGGTCTTCTTGTCGACCATCTCCTGAATCCAAATGATGTCGGGCCGCTTTGCTTTCGCCTGCTCAATCGCCTTGTTCATTTCCTGCGCGATCTCGGGCGTGTCCGGCGCGCCGGCGCAAAGCACGATTTGAAAACCGGGATCCATAAATTGGATCGCATTGACGAGATGAACGATTCCCTTTTGCCGCGTGATCCGTCCGACGAAGAGGAGATACGGTTTCTTTATGTCGATCTTGTGACGTCGAAGCGCGTCGGTTGCTTCTGTTTTCCGATATTCATCGAGATCGATGCCGTTATGGATCACGTGCAATCGTTTTGGATCAACGTGAAACAAGCGCTCGATGTCACGCTTCGTTTCCCCTGAGACCGCGATGACGCCGTCGGCCATTTCGAGCGCGGTCTTTTCCACCCACACACTGAAATCGTAACCGCCGCCGAGTTGTTCGCGTTTCCACGGCCGGAGCGGCTCGAGCGAATGCGTGGTGATGACGAGCGGTATTCCGTAATTCAATTTCGCGAGAATTCCGCCGAAATGGCTGTACCAAGTGTGGCAGTGCGCGAGGTCGGCATCGATGTTGGTGAAATTAAAAGCGGTACATCGAGATAGCGCGCCGAAGACCGATTGCAGCGGCTTCGGACAGGTGAACGCATTCGTGTCGACTTCGAAACCGGTGACTTTGAGATTTCCCTTCTCGAACTTCTGATCGCCAAAGCAGCGCACTTCCACCGGCATTGTCTTGGCCAGTTCACGCGACAGATAATCGACGTGAACGCCCGCGCCACCGTAAATGTGCGGCGGATATTCGTTCGTCAGGAAAAGAACTTTCACGCAGACCTTTTAATCGCGGGACAATCCGGGCGCATGCGAATTCACTTCGCGGCGCGAACGAGCAGCAGCGGCACTTCCGCCTTGTGTCGCACTTCGTTAATGGTGCTGCCGTAAAGAATATCGCCGAGCAAACGATGGCCGTGCGTCGTCATCGCAATCAAATCGCAATGTTCATCGTCAGCAGTTTTCAAAATCCCAGTCGACGGATCACCCAGGGCCAGATGCGTTTTCACAACAAGGCCGTTATCCCGCAATGTTTTCGCCGAGCTCTCGAGGTAAGCGCGGTCGTCTTTCATTTCCTGGGAGTCAGCCAGCTTGAGCTGATCATAATTGCGCGCCACGAACCCGTCGGCCACATGGACGAGCAGCAATTCTGAGCCGTGAATTTTTGCGAGCTGGGCGACGTGCGGCAGAAGCGATTTATCCGCCTTCGTGTTTTCAAGAGCGACGAGAATTTTTTGATACATAAACGTTGTCAAAACAACCGCGAGAACCATGCGGTCAGACCAACCCAGTCACACAAATACTTCGCATTGAGCAAAACGATCACCGCCGTTGTCAGCCACGCGAAAGCTTGCAGCCAGCGCGGGGCGACAAACTCGCCCATTTTTCTGCGATCGCCCGTGAAAAGAACGAGCGGAATAACGGCAAAGGAAAGTTGCAAACTTAAGATGACCTGGCTGAGCACGAGCAGCTTCGCCGTGCCGCTCGCGCCATAAAACACGGTCACAATGACAGCCGGGACAATCGCGACGAGTCGTGTGATCAATCGCCGCAACCAGGGGCGCAGACGGATGTTGAGAAAACCTTCCATCACGATTTGTCCCGCGAGCGTGCCGGTGAGCGTGGAATTTTGTCCGGAAGCGAGCAAGGCGAGCGCAAACAATACGCTGGCCAGCGACACGCCGAGTGTCGGCGAAAGCAGTTTGTAGGCGTCCTGAATTTCCGCGACTACTGGTTGACCCGGTTTGTGAAACGTCGCGCTCGCTACGATAAGAATCGCGGCATTAATGAAGAGCGCGAACATCAGTGCGACCGTCGAATCAATCGTGGCAAACTTGATCGCCTCGCTTTTCCCGGCGGAGTTAAGCTCGTACTTCCGCGTCTGCACGATCGAGGAATGCAGATACAAATTGTGCGGCATAACAGTCGCTCCCAAAATTCCGATCGCGATGTAGAGCATCTCTGGTTTTCGCACAACGTCGGCTTGTGGGACGAAACCGCCCAGCACTGCGACGACCGATGGTTGCGAGAAAATTATTTCGAACAGAAAGCAACCACCGATCACGAGAATGAGCACGATGACGAACGCTTCGATGTAACGAAATCCTTTGTTCTGCAGATACATCACCGCGAGGACGTCGAGCGCGGTGACGCAGACGCCGATGAGCAGCGGAATTTTGAAGAGAAGGTTCAACGCGATGGCCGATCCGATCACCTCCGCCAGATCGCACGCGCAAATTGCCAGTTCGCAAACGATCCAGAGCGCGATGGAAACGGCGGGCGAATAATGATCGTGACAAGCTTGAGCGAGGTCACGCTCAGCCGCGATTCCGAGCCGCGCGCAAAGCGATTGCAGCAAGATCGCCATCAAATTCGAAAGCAAGATGACGCTCAAAAGTGTGTATCCAAATTGCGAACCGCCGGCCAAGTCGGTCGCCCATTTTCCCGGATCCATATAACCGACGGCGACGAGATAGCCCGGCCCGGAGAACGCGAGCAGCTTTCGCCAAAATCCAAAACGCGCGACGTCGATCGTGCGATGAACTTCGCGCAAACTCGGTTCGCCGGCGGAAATTCGCCAGCTCTTCTGGTTCGAGACAGGCTCGGACATCAATGAAAGGTCGTTAAAAACTGCGCGGCGCGCCAGCGCGAAAACTATCGCGCGACGGTGCACCGGCAAAAAGCTTTCCATGCGCCGCGCCTAAGTTTCAAATTGAGGCATGCCGAGGCGCACTCCTGAACTTTTGGTTCTGGCGATGGACATCGGAACCTCCTCGACCAGAAGCGCGCTGTTTGATGAGCGCGCGCAACGAATCGAGGCGACGGGCGCGAGCGAAAAATATGCAGTGCGTTACACTGCTGATGGCGGCGCCGAGCTCAAGCCTGAAACGTTGCGACGAGCGGCAACGTCTTGTTTGCATCGCACGTTGAATGCGCGCGCAAGATCGACATTGTTGCGCCGGATTCCGATTGCGGCGGTCGCCGGCTCCGGTTTTTGGCACAGCTTATTAGGTTTGGATAAA
>CATPCN010000471.1 GCA_955652855.1 uncultured Chthoniobacterales bacterium
CATTCAGGCGGCGTCAATCTTGTTTCCCACATTCGAAGCGCCGTCATGGGTGATGAAAGTCTTCGTGACCGGACTGGCGTTTGGTTTTCCAGTTGCGCTTATCCTGGCTTGGGCTTTTGAACTAACGCCCGAAGGGATAAAACGCGCGGAGGACGTTTCACCGGCTGAAGCGTTCTCAAGCAGGAAACGAGGCAAATGGATGATCGCAGTCGTTGTGGTCGCGATGGCTGCGCTCGCATTGCTGATTATGCAGGTGGTGAAAAGCCGGAACCGGTCGGCGAGCGTGGAAATCCCCTCAAACACTATCGTTTCGCTCATTCAAAACTGCTTCTGTGCTGCCTGCGAGCAATTTCTTTCTGCTGAGCCTCGCGTAAGGTGCAACGGAAATCTTCGCCCAACCCGGTCAGGTAATTTTTAATTCAGCGTTCGTAACCTTTTCAGAAGTGGATAACGATGCCGGAGCCGACCGTGAAGTTGTTCGCCGTTCTACCGGTCTCGACGATTGAAAAGGGGGCTCCGGAGACTGAACGGTCACCCGCGAAGATCGGGTTGTAGTCCACCTCTACGAGCCGGATATCAATGTTTCTGTGCACGCGCACATCAATGCCGCCCCCCACTTTCTTTGCGAAGCTCGTCACTTTATCGCTAGTATTAAAATTGCCACCAGGAAGTAAAGGATTGGCGTTTGTTGACGTGGCGGTTTGATAGGCCGCACCGACCAGAACATGAGCAAACGGCTTGAAGCGTGCGGATTTCCCGTTGTCTTTCACTTGCACGCCGACCAGAAAGTTATAAGTGGTCTCTGTAAAGTTGATGGTGTTGATACCGATTCCGCTGGAATCGGGGTCAACGAACGTATCGGAGTTGTAGTGACCCGTCACGTTCCCGGTAATGCCGAAATACCTGGTGAAGTTGTAAGTGATCGATGCATCGAAGCCGTTGAAGCTTCGGCGGTCGCAGAAAAAACCCTGGAAGTTGCTGCCCAGGATAAAGGCGCCGGTGCTCGAGCAAGGGTCGACGCGTGTGCCGCCAAGGATGAGCGCATCGACATTGGGATCCACGTTTGCGTATGAGTAGCCACCGTAGAACTCGATTTTATTGTAGCCATCCGGCGGAGCGGTCTGCATTACTTCTTTACTTTCGTTCCCGGAAATTATTTCCGGTCCCGCAAAAGCAGCTGAGGTTAAGGCCACAAGCGCGGCCGCAATAAGGGCGAATTTATTCATAAGATTGTGATTCGTGAAAAACATAAGCATTTCCTGGCGGACTTGATTTGATCGCGATTAAATCAAAAACCAACGATCCGTCAAACGATTTTTCATTAGCTCCTTACCTCTGCGCCGGAAATGATTCAATTACATCGCGCGATGCGAGCGTATATCTACCGCCGCCATGATGGTTACCCGTCTCACCTTCTTCCTTTTACCGGAAGACTTGCGATCTAAACAAGCTTAGAACGGTGCCGTTCCTCGGTAGCAAGTGTTCACGACTCGCTGAAAGGAACTAATCAATACACGTCCTCGGACACCCTGTCTTCGGTACGCAGGAAAGTCATTCGTGCAGTTTGTCGCGCCTGGCTGCTCTCCGCTCATTATAATAGGACGCGTTCTGAGCCTCGCGTAAGAGGCAGCGGAAATGCCGGAAACGATCGGAGGATTGCACGAAGTTACGCTTCCGCCCGCAGTGACGTCGTCGGCCTAACCATGCGATGCAGCTGACCGTTCGACCCGCTGCGCTCGCTCAGGGCAAGCTCAATTTGACCGGCGTTGATTCGTTTACTCCCGTGCACTCACCCCTCTTGGGGTTTTCCATTCATGTCGCGGCTTTCCCAGCTCGCTCCATTATGGTTACGATGTCGATCTTGTGTCGAAAGCGCTGTGCGATAGTCGGCTCTTTGTCCGTGTGATAAGCTGCGGGTGAGCGCGCCATGGACCTAAAAAGATTTTTCGCCGAGCTGAAGCGTCGCAATGTCGTACGTGCGGCCGCGTTCTACGCCGCGAGTGCGTGGTTGCTCGTGCAGGTGGCGACGCAGGTTTTTCCTTTCTTTCACATCGCCGAGTGGGTGGTGCGCTGGATCGTGGTGGCGGCGTGCATTGGGTTCCCGTTCGCGATGGTGTTTTCGTGGTTTTACGAATGGATGCCGCATGGTCTCCAGCGCGAAAGTGACATCCCTCCTAACGAGTCTATCACTCGCCAGATCGGCCGGAGACTCGATCGCTGGATCATCGCCATCCTGGGCATGGCGGTCGTGTTGTTGCTGGCTAATCAATTCGTCCTTCATCACGACGACAACAAACCGGCCGATGCCGCGTCCTTGGCGACCCCGATTCCAGGCAAGTCCATTGCCGTGCTTCCCTTCGACAACCTGAGCAGTGATAAAGAGAACGCTTACTTTGCTAATGGAGTCCAGGACGAAATTTTAACCTACCTGGCCAAGATCGCGGATTTGAAAGTGATCAGCCGCACGAGCGTGATGCAGTACAAGAGCGGGGACGCCCGTAATTTGCGTGAGATCGGGAAACAACTTGGCGTAGCTCACCTTCTGGAAGGCAGCGTACAACGCGCTAACAACCGTATTCGGGTCAACGCCCAATTACTCGATGCCCGGACTGACGCGCATTTATGGGC
>CATPCN010000472.1 GCA_955652855.1 uncultured Chthoniobacterales bacterium
GGTTTCGTCAATTGGATTGACAACACGCTCGCGATTCGGCCGACGGCCAACGTGCTTTGGACCGGAGAAGAGGATTTCGACTTCCGCGTTCTGAGCACTGTCGAGGAGCTTGAGGCGGCGATGCGTAGACATGTGGAAGCGGGCGCGACGGCTCGCCTTGTAGCGGGCTACTGTTGGCAATGGTCCAAGCCAGATCTGGCTGGCGAGTTACTACCGGACGTCCAGATTGGTAGCTGGTCACGCCCATGGAATGCGCGGCCTGACGCTGGGCGGCTGGGGAAAGGGATCCCTCCTGCTCCACTCTGGGCCTACGATCCGCGTGGAATTGACCAAGTGGGATGCGTTTACACCGCGCAGGGATTCGAATTCGACTACGTAGGCGTCATTTGGGGGCCCGATCTAACGTATCGGTTTGCCGAGCAACGGTGGGTCGGGAACAAGCGCGCGTCCCGCGACGGTGTCGTGAAGCGGTCGGGCGACAGATTTGCTGATCTGGTCAAGAATACATACAGGGTGCTGCTCAGTCGTGGCCTTAAGGGCTGCTACGTCGTTTTCCTTGATCGCGAGACGGAGAATTTCGTCCGATCGCGTATGGAATCTCAGCAAGCGTCTTGGCTGCTCAAGGTTGCTGAACCCAGCGCGACCTATGATGCGTCGGAACCTGGGCCGTGATTCGGGCGAATGACTCCTCTGATGCGACGAGTCCGGTCTTATGTCCGACATAGAAATCCGGCGCGCCGCTTTTGCTTGGCTCGGCGAGCAGGTCGACGTGCATGGGCAGGTCTTGTTGCGCGAAATGCTTAGCAATGGCTTTCCATACAAGGGGGAGCGCATCCCGCTCGTCTCCCCGCAGGGGATCTTTAAGCCGCGTCAGATGGAGCTACCGCTGTCGATAACGACAGTTGCGGATGGTCCGTACGAAGACGCATTTGGTCCGTCGCTGCTACGCTACCGGTACCGGGGTACTGATCCCAATCATCGGGACAACGCGGGCTTGCGAGAACTGATTCGACGTCGCGAGCCGCTGATCTATTTCCACGCGCTAGTCAAAGGAAAGTATTTGGCCGTATGGCCCATCTTCGTTGTCAGCGACGAACCGGCATCATTAACTTTTTCGGTTGCAGTCGACGACTCATTGGCGCTCAAAGCCGGGGTCGACATGTCTCCAGTGGCCGAGGATGCGGTAGCCGATATTAGACGTGGATATGTCACCGCGGTTGTAAAGCGCCGCATCCATCAGGCGGCATTTCGCGAGCGCGTGATAGACGCCTATCGGCAACAATGTGCACTGTGCCGCCTCAAGCATGACGAATTGCTTGACGCCGCGCATATCCTTCCGGACGCTGACCCGGATGGCGAACCGGTTGTTCCCAATGGCATTGCCCTATGCAAGCTGCATCACGCGGCCTTTGACCGTTTCTTCCTCTCGGTCCGACCTGACTACACGATCGAGATCCGTCGAGACGTCCTGCGGGAGACCGACGGGCCAATGCTAAAGCATGGACTGCAGGGGATGCATGGACAACGAATTCAGCTTCCTACGCGTCTGGCTCTACGCCCGAGCCCAGATCTACTAGGGCAACGGCATCGACGGTTCCTGGAACTTGCAAGATGAGAATCGACCGATTGGCGCATTTGGGCGATTCATGCTGGCAGCTGGCAATGGCGAGCGTGATGAAACCCACTCGTCGCAACTAGAAAACTGATTCCGTGTGCGACGCGTCTCATGGACGCCACTCGCAACCGTTTACGCATTATGTTGCAAGTTCGGGCGCTCAGTTCCTATATCTGCGTTCGGCCGCCTTTTCCGGCGTTCGCTGAAAGCGGCCGTTCGACGGCGTTATCGACCAAGCGGACGTCTTCGCACCTGATGCAGGCCTGAGCTGAACTACTTCGGCGTTGGAGGGATTCCAATCACGCCCTGGAACACACTTTCAAACGTTGGAGGCACCAGCCAATGTAGCTGTCCGCTCGAGAAGTACACGAGCGCGCCGCGGTCCGCTCGCATTGCACGCATGTAGACGCGAAGCTGTGCGGCATGTATCTCGACCTCCCTGTCTGTCGGTTTCACGTCGCTCTTCCAGTCGATGACGATTTTTGGCTTGTCGTCTTCCATGTAGAGGGCGTCGGCACGCCCGGCGAGCGAAAGCGTGTCGACATCACTCAAGGTCGAGAACACGGAGACTTCCGCGACCAGCCCGTGTCGTAACTGTGCGATCTCTGGCAGCGCAAGTGTTCTTGCAATCGTAGTGCCCAACTCATCCGGATTGGGCATGTCAGGCAGAGCGCCGTCCGCAGTCTCGACTTGTGACAGCAGTTCGCCAGCTCGTTTCACCAAAGTCTTAGCGTCATCGGCGAGCTCTCTGGTCAGCACCTCTTCCATCAGCTTGTGGAGCACGATACCGCGCACGCGTCCAGCGCCAACCGTGACGAGGGCTTCAATACCGTCCTCAGCCTCGGAAACGAGAAGCTCGGAGGTTGGCACGCAGTCGAGGTCGTCGAGGCTAGGTCGAAGCCAGGTGACACGGCGAATACTTTCGCCAATCGTACGTTGTTGCTCTGCGAATAGTTCCGCGGTTTGTTCGTTTCTGCCCTCAACCACGGGCGGGAGCTCCTTACGCGAGAGCGTTGAGACATCGAGCTCTGGCAGATTCTGAAAGGGGTCCTGCACGATCGCCGTCCAGGACTTGGTACTCGTCTGAGGAACCTTGGGGAGGATGAGAAAGTCGCGAGCCCGCGTGAATGCCACGTAGAAGAGGCGTTCGCGCTCTCGTGCGGCACTTTCCTCATCTGTCTCAAGCGCGGCGGTCAGATCAGGGGGTACGACATCACCGAGCACCCAATGCAGGGTGTCATTCGAGGGTCGGTGCACGAACTCGCCTCGGGGCGGGAACTGCGTGATCGTGTTGATCAGGATAACCACGGGCCATTCGAGACCCTTCGAGCTGTGAATGGAGACGATCTCGATCGCATCGCCCACTGCCTCCACTCGACCTTCGGCGCGCGGTTCGCGCTGTGACCAGTCGCGGGTCACATCGCGCACGAACTGCTTCAGACCGCGGACGTCGTAGGCTCGTGCCAGTTCGAGGAAGACATCGATGTTGGCGAGCGCACGACTGCTTCGCTCTCGCTCGCGCGAAGCGAGTACGGCTCGCACGTGAAGGCGCTCCATGGCGTCGCTCAGCAGGTGCATCGGGCTTGTGCAAGTCGCGCGCCGCCACAGATCGCGGAGCAGGATAAGGGTTTCGTTCGCGACGGGATGCGAGACGCTGTCCGGATCGGTCAAGAGGCTGAACCGCGGGGCGAGATCGGGCTCGTCAGCGTTGATCGGCAACTGCGCCGTGATGTCCAATAGCTCTTCTTCGGTGAGCCCGACCAGCGGACCGCGCATTAATGCGCCGAAGGCGAGCGTGTCGAGCGGGTCTGCGAGCGTCCGGGCGAGACTCACGAGGTCCTGAATCTCCTGGCGCTCGAACAGGTTCTTGCCGGCCTGCGAGGCGTACGGCAGGCCCAGCTCATCCAGAGCATGCTCA
>CATPCN010000473.1 GCA_955652855.1 uncultured Chthoniobacterales bacterium
CTCTGGAAAGGTGAATGTCTCAAGGGCAGCCAGGCGGTCGGGTGTCTCTCCATCGTCAAACGTCACCGGATACGCGACTGGGCGCCTAGCATCGCCAAACAATGGAAATATGCGGTTGGAGGTGTCCATCGCCCACAGGCTGCCGGCATGCCAGAAAGGACGCCCGATCCAGCCCGATCCACTCAATCGATGGGATGCGATTTGCTGAAAATTGCGATCCAGGGATTGGCTGGCATTCGCGGCGACGCCGTTCTTTGATTCCTTGCAACCTCGACAATAGTTCGCATCGGAGCGATTGTAGACTCCGCAATTTGCACAACCAACCGATCCGGCCAGGCAAGCTGGACATACTGCCACGTCGAGAGGCAACAAAGCGCAGCCACAACCGGGCAAGGGACACACTGACGTCAAAGCTTGCGCAGCGGTGCCGAGCACAATTCCTCCAGGGATACCAACGATACCCTATCGGATATATTTTTGTCAATTAGATTTCACTCAGGAATCCTACGCAGCCTTTCTTCGGGATATGCTCCGTGTGGGCGCAGGTCTTTTGCCTGAAAGAGGTAGTGCGGCATGTTTCGATTGGTTTCGACGAATGGGTTGGCCGACAGGCTTGAGGAGTTTTAGCCACGATATACCTCTCGTCCGGCGAAGCGAATTAGCGGCTTGCCGTTATTTTGTCAAAACTAATCCATTTGTGCTTGACTTCCAATCAAACGCGGAGTATATTGTAGCCTCGACCACGACCAATAAACGGCTGGCCTGCTAGACGACACAGGCTGAAAGGATATTTGTCTTCGCAGAATCTGTCATGACTGATACGAATCAGGCTAAACCGTCGTTCTTTCCGGGGCCAGCCTTTCTGTTAGGTACAGCCCTGCTAGCAGGATACATAACGGTTAAGTGGCAGACCTTGCGGGATCGGATCCCAATCCCGCGTCGGGTACCCGTCGTCCAAGTCGGAATTTCGTCCAGACCAGCCTATGACCTCATGCGGTTCCACGGCGGCGGCATCTTGCAGACCAGCTCGTCCGGCAAGGTGCAATTCGAACTAGTTCCGGTTGACAGCGGAAAGGATCCCTTACGGGAACTCAATTGCGGCGGTAATCCCAAAGGTATGGACCTCATGTGGGTCACGGAGGATTATCTTCCCATACTTTTGGAAAAATGTCGGGAGGTCCAAGTGATTATGAAGGTGGCCCGCTCCACGGATCTTGACGAAATTGTTCGTCGCCAGAAGAGCAAACTTGGTAGCGATGACAAAGTCGCTGTCCCAAGCTACGGACCCGGTCACTGGATACTCGATCAGCAACTGCAAGACCTGTCGCTGTCGGCGCCTCTAAAATGCCAGGACCTGATGCAGAGCCCTGCTACGGAACAGGAGGATTGGACTAAGACTGAGGCGCCCGCAGTCAAGGGGAAGTATCTCTTTGGAATGGCCCTACAGAACTACCGGGACCGTCGTCCCTGGGTCAAGCATCAAAAGCTCGAAATCGTGGACCTGCTTGTCGCAAACAAGGGTTTTCTAGCAGAATATCAGAACGAGCTGGCTGAGCTGGTTAAGAAATGGCTGTCGCCGGCCACGCGACCGGATGTCGCGAGGTTTTGCTCTAAGTCCGATCCGGACAAGGCGCGTAAGATGGAGCGAATGTTTAGAACCGTCGATTGGTCTACGGTTGCGGATAATCGCACCTATTTCTGCGCGGGTCCGGACTCGGGTTACAGCCCTTTTGTCAAAGGGTTTCAAAAAGCGAAGAATTTTTGGGCTCAGCACGATCCACCGATGCCCGTCACGCAATCCAACGCTACCGACGCACAGGATCTGGATGTTCTGAACGACGTCTTTTCGAGCACTGAGGGGCCGAATGGACGTCAATACTTGTGTGACCCTAATTTATCGGCTTGGTTTGATCCCTACGACGATAAGCTGGATTCTGCGATCAGAACGAGAATTAAGAATCTTATTAGTGGACTAGACCACCTCGAAAAGGCGAAATTCGTCATTCGAGGATCCACCGACATTACAGGAGAGCCAACTGCCAATCTTCCTCTCAGTCAAAGGCGTTCGGACGCCATCAAGAACGCCTTGCTGGACCTCTCAAAAGAACAAAGGCTGCAGGAATCCCAGTTCGATTCCAAGGGTGTAGGATTCAAGCACTGCGGATCCGACACCAAAGAGGAGAGGAAGGACTGTAGACGTGCGGATCTCTTCATATTCTTTCAGCCTTAGGAGTGACAGGCAGCCCATGCAGAATTCGCTTCAGCGTATCTTAAGAATATTAAGGAGGTCTCTCTTGATACTAAAGGAATCTCCCTTAATGATGATATTTGGCGCTATGTTTCTATCGATAGCGCTTCTAACGGGAGAACCCTTCCCCTTAGGCTTTGCCGCGATCCTTGCAGTGCCGGTCCTGATCGTTGGGTTCTATTTCCCTCCAAAGCACCTGAGCAAAGCGCTGGGCCTGGACCCCTGGTTGCTGTTCTTCACATCCGCAGGGGCGGTGGTTGTTGCCATGTTTGGATTTAGGCCCAAATTGATTGTTTGGGCTCCCCTGGAGGACTTGCATGGTTGGCCCGTGGGGGCGATCGTGTGGGCAGTACTGATCTTCCTTTACTCGCTGTCCAAGCTTCCCAGTAAGGTTGAGTCACACGGAATCGCCATAATCGCGTGGGCGGTTATTTTGCTACTCATCACGATCTGGGCCGTTAGATCCGGAGGCGTTAAAGCGGCTCTTCCGCACCTCGCACACGCGTCGGAGGAGATTCTCATACCCTTGGCTATAGTTACATGTTCTTGCTTGGTAGATGTTTCTGTGTTGCAGTATGGCAAGGCAGATGCCAAATTTGGCCGCCGCCTCAAACTTGAGTCTTGGGTCCTGTTGTTGATAGCGGATATCCCCAGTCTTGTGGCATTTGGCGTCCTTTTAGTTTATGCTGCGCTTAATCC
>CATPCN010000474.1 GCA_955652855.1 uncultured Chthoniobacterales bacterium
ATCACTACCTGATGAGCTTTCGCCCTGAGAGCACTCACTTCGGCCTCGCAGCGAGCGGCGACCCCCATCCCTGGGTTTTGGTCTCGCTCTCACCGTTTGATTTGGGCAACATCGTCCAAGAGCATCAAGAGTTGGCCGAGTCCGCTCTCGCTCTGTCAAGAGTCTACGCGTTCCCAGGGGCACCCAAGAACGCCATCAGCTTCACCCTGGCTCAAGTGCGCCGCTGGCTCACGGCGCATCGACCTCAAATACGCTTCCTGGTGACGTACTGCAATCCCAACCTCGGATTTACAGGGGCAAGTTATGAGGCCGATAACTGGAGCATCTTTGGTTACGAGCATCAGACACGATACACCTACCTCGACGGCAATTACGTCACGGACCGCCGCATCGCTGAGCTGTTCGGCCGGACACCGGATGAACTCGCGAATGGACCGATGCGCGATGCCATCGGCTTTTCCAAGTGGAATTTAAGGCCGCTTCGCCTTTACATCCGTAGGCTGGCAAAAAAAGCAGAGCAACCCGCGCCGGAGCCGCGATACTTTGACCGATGGCGGCCGCGCTAAAGCGAACTACTCATGTTGGGCTGCTGACCTTGCTATCGAGCACCTGGATGATTGCTTCCGGAAGCTCGCGAAATTGATAGACGTAGATCCCTTGAGCGAAGAAACTTTACCCACTCTGCGAAACGAGCATGTTCTTGGGATCGAACCTGGGATGACGTTGCGTGCGGGTCTACGATTGCTGGGGCGGGCCTCTGTGGCTTTGGCGGGAATGGTCGATGCGATCGGTCGCCATGGACTCGCGCTTGGAGGAATTCGGTTCGTTTTGCAGGCTGCGCATGATGGGACTGGACGATTGCTATATGACCGGCGTTTCCCAAACGTTCCAGCTCAAGCACCCGCTCTTATGCACCCCGCGATGGAACCAGAGCAGGCCCGGCATATCCGTATCGTCTTTTATACGCCGACTATCCTGAAACTGGATCGGCGGCCGGCCTTTGACCCCGTCGATCTTGCCGCGCGTTTTTTTGAGCAAAGCCTGGCGCGGGACACGATGTTCTGCCGCCTCCTGCACTGCTTAAGCACACGGAAGCTGGTCCCCAAGACCACGCGGAGTTTCATCGCCTGATATCATTTGTCGCAGGCGATTCCGAAAGGTAAGATCTGGGCAGCAAGGCTTTTAAGAAGCTGCGGATCTTTCGATGAGAATGTATGCCCTGGCGTGATCACTTCGAGAGGTTCTGCCGCCTCGACAAGGGCGGGATTCGTTTCATCGAGCGCGTGCTTGCAGTCATCGCGAGCATCCTGTCAATCGTTGCTCTGATTTTCGCCCTAACGCAATTTCGCGATTCCCACCAAGTAATAGAGTCCCTGTCGACACGGCGCATTGCCGATTTCCCACATAACATCGGAGAACTGACCCGAATCGTAGGTGCCGCCAACCAGAAGCTTGACATCATGGTTGACGTCATTGGTTATGGCCATTACTCTAATGTGGATGCCTTCAAATCATACTTCCTCAGCTTGATCGACAAGTCCACACGCCTCAATAACAACTTGCGAATGATAATGTATAAAGATATTTCAGCGCGTCCCAGTGGAAAACCAACGATCATTCCCGACCCTAGTTCAGAGCAATATAATCGGTTCAAAAAAGAGCATTGGCGGCCGCAAGCTATATCGCAAGGAATAACATGGGAGCTTATCGAGCAGGAGTTGCAGCAGGGCCAACGAAAACTCTTCGATCAGCTGCTGAATGCCCTGTTGGAGCAATACCGATCGGAGCTCTGTTCTCATGGAGTTCAGATAAAAACCGTCTCGCATCACTTCGCGTTCTTCCTGTGGCTGGCTGATGGAAGAGAAGCGGTCTTTACATTTCCGAATACCGAGAGTCCTGCGGAGATTTCTTTTCGCACTCAGGACGCGAACCTCATCGAGCCGTTTAGAGGTGTCTTCGATGACATCTGGGAAAACCCAACAACGTTGCCAGCATGTCCCTAGAACTCAAGGCGTGCCAAGTTTGCGGGTGAGTTTAAAAACACGTTCACGAACTTCGGCGTTGGAACAATACTCTCGAGCTTAGCCATCCTCCCTGAGCGTGATAATCTGACAGTACGAGCTGTGTGGGTCTTCAAGTTGCGTCTCCACCAGAGATAAAGGGCAAGAAATCGCCAACCAGTTTCAGCAATTGCCGGAGTATGCCCGCCAAAACTGGTCGATCATTCACGAATACGAAGATTACGAATCCGCGCGAAAGCTGATCGCCTTCAGTTCAAAGCGATGATTGCCGACGGTGCCCAAAGGAAATTCGAGGTCGTTCTCTTTTGGCATTGGACCGTTTCACTCGTCAGGGCGTCGCCTAGCAGACGGATATAATCCGTCAGGTTATTGAGGTGTCCTTGGAAAGAACGACGGCAAAACGTTTGTGTTCCCTGGGGAAGGGACGTGCTTCTTGGCTACTGTTAACGCCGTATCAGGCGTGACCTGAAACCAAATTTTCCAGAATCAAACTAGGGCCCCGCGGTACGTGCTGCGGACCAGACTTGGGGACTCCGGTCGCCGCCGGGCCAGAATTGCCGATCCTCTCCTCTTATCCCGTTACCCTGGATCGTTCCAACGATAAGGAAGAAAATGCGATGGCCAGCAAAGACTACCAATCTCCGGCCGAACGGGAGCACGGATCACGGCTGCGCGACATGGTGAAGAACTGCAGGAACTCACAATGTTTTTATAAGGATGGCCATGGAGCGACGTCACTCATCTCTGCATTCACAATGTGGCAGAAAGATTGCCCTGTACTCCGATAGTCGCAGCGGTTACCTAGAATGGCACAACTGTAGTTTTTTGTGGATGTCGTGACCCTGGCGTGGCGAGTAAGCTCACGGAGTGGTAGCTCCATTGAAGTCTAAGGAGGGCTTTCTGTATGGGCAGGGTTCTTACGTTGATCCTCGTCTCGTTGCTTTGGTGGCTAACCTTGAGCGCAGACACTCTTCCAATTCGTGCGGCCACCGCTAGCGCGGACGATGGCAACGTCCCTCAAAACGCGATCGACGGCAATCCGAATACCCGGTGGTCATGCCCGATTCCTTCAGGCGGCAGCTGCTGGCTTCAGCTCGATCTGGCTGGAGTCAAGAGCCTTACTGCCGTCAACATTGCGTGGTACCAGGGCCAGCTGCGTACGAACACTTTCCGCATTACCACCTCTACGGACGGGACATCGTTTATGGACGTCTGGGGCGGTACGAGCACGATCTCCACGAGCCCGTTTCAAAGGTATTCGTTTCCGGCAACACCGGCGCGCTTCATCAGAATCTACGTTACCGACAACTCGCTACACAACTCATGGAGCAGCATTAATGAAGTGCAGGCCGAAGGCTCCACTATCACCTGCGGTAGTTTAGTCATAACAGCAATCACAGCGAGCAGCAACGACGGCAACCTCCCTCAAAATGCGATCGACGGCAATCTGAACACGCGTTGGTCCGGACAGGGCATCGGCGCAAATATCACGGCCGACCTGAGCACGCCACAGGGCATTTGTGGCGTGAGCATCGCATGGTACCGCGGTGACACGAGGCGCAATTATTTCACCATCTCCAGTTCGAACGACGACGCGGCGTACCAGACCATCTTTACGGGTACAAGCAGCGGAACCACTGCTGGCTTCGAATCGTATAAATTCACACCTACTGTTGCACGCTATATCAGGATCACCGTCAACGGGAATTCCATAAACGATTGGGCCTCAATTAATGAGTTGCAAATCGGAAATGGTTCAACCTACGACAGTACCGTCCTCGCGGATCGACCGGTCGCGTTTTGGGACGTTAACCCGCGGACATTTACTGAGCCCGACTTGAGCGGAAACGGCCACGACGGGCACTATATAAATGGACTGCCGAACGCTGTGCAACTGCCCAATTTCGAATTGGCTGCGGACTTCGATGGGCTTACTCAATACCTCACGATTCAATCAAGTCCAAGCTTCTCTGTTTCCACGACGCACGACTTGACCTTCGAGCTATGGTTTCGCGCTGATATCCCTGACATGCCAAAGCAAGCCCCGGATGGGCACGTGCAGATCATGGGCAAATGTGATTATGATGGCCCCCGATGCGAATGGGAGGCACGCCATTATAACGCGACAACAACAGAGGGCCGGCGTTACCGAGGGGGCGCGTACATCTTCAACATCGCTGGCGGGGAAGGCTCTTCAGCGGACTGGCAACCGGTCTCCGGCGAATTGCAACCCCTTACCTGGCATCATATGGTCGGCGAGTTTACGACAAACACGACACCCAGCGATTGTGCAAATCCCACACCCTATCCTGGAAGCATTGAAATTTGGATTGATGGCATCAAATGGAATGCTGCGGCGCATCGCGACACAGGGTGCATGAGCCAATTCAAAGTCACGCCGCAGGCGACCGGGAGCCCCGTTAATATCGGCACAATGGCCTACGAATATTTCTTCAAAGGTGCCGTGGGGAAGGTAGCTATCTACGACTATCTCCTTACGCCGGCTCAGATAACACAGCACTTTGAAGCAATGACTGTACGACAGCCGACCGGAAATTGCAATCAGCCGAAGGGTGAATGCACATTGAAATAATCACCACGCTTTGTTCAACGAACGCAATTACTGTATCGCTGACCACAGTGATGCTCTGTTAGGCGGTGAAGGAGCAGTGTGGCGGTGGAACATGCGCACAAGAGAATGGATTCCACCGTTGGGCTCCGAGCCCAATCCGTGGACACCTCAAGGCGTGCCTCTGTCCGGCCCGGGGACAATGTGAATACAACCTGAATTCAGCGTAATGGAGCGATGCAAAGACGGGCAATGCTATCCGACAAACACGGCGTTCAACATGGAGATGCAAGGGGGCTTCGGGTATTGCGACGAAGATCGACCGCCATGGTGAACCAGTCCTTCGCCAACGCATATTTTTTGTAGATAAAGCTCGGCGACCCGATCCGCAACTCTATAATATGCTCCGGGAGAACCGAATTGCGGCATACTTAAAGAATGGGTCACGACTCGAAGTCCGCAATAGCCGGTGGCGTAAGAATCAGCACGCGAACTGGACTCTACGTCCGGCGAGCGGGCGAAAATCTCACTGGATGAGTTGAAGCGAATTGCGATCTAAGATAGCACCCACATGCCTGAGACGACGACCCATCTACTAATCGCTGCTGTTCTTGTCTATGCAGTACTGATTCTTTTCGATTTTCTCCGGGCAGATAAGCGTCGCGTCGCTGTCATCGAATTACTTCTGTTGGCCGCTGCCACGTTATTCCTTAATAGGAGTACAGGCTTCCCAACGGTTCGCGTCCCTTTTGGAGACGCTTCGGTAGTGCTGACCGTGGTGCTCATGTTCATATGTACGACGCTGGGTATTGCCGCTAATTATTTATTTTATCGTGGGGAAGCATTTTCTTGGCAGTCTTTTCTGAAGCCTTTATTGGTCACGCCTATTGTTCTGCTTCCTCTGCTCGGGTCCATTCAGGCTGTTGTTCACTTAGAATGGTTACAGACAGTCTCATTTGCTTTACTGGCGTTCCAAAATGGATTCTTCTGGAATGCAGTGTTTGATAGCGTTTCCAAGCGGCTAGTTTCGCGCCGTAGGGGTCCTTCATCGGATAAAGCGGGTAGCTCACGTGGAACTTAAGACAACTCTCAAGCAATCGGGGTTCATCGTCGCTGGACTGTGCTCGGTGTGTCTAGTGCAGGCGCAACCCCGTCCTGCCGTGCCTGAGAAATACCAGCAGTGTTTTGTGAAATTCTCCGGTGAACGCTCTCCTTTGGACGCCGCACTGAACCGTATCGGCCTGCCGGGAAGCGTAGTCGGGCGCAGCATCGCGCTGCTGGTCGGCGTGTCTCGTTATCCTAATATGATGGCGCGATCCGACCGAGAGCTGAAGCCAGCTGCGGCAGATCTACGACAGATCAGCGATTACCTGAATAGCCAGGAGTTCTTCGATGAAATCATAGTCGTTAAGGATGAGCAAGTGACGCTAGAAACGTTCCAGTTCTTCTTGCAAGATTACATCCGGAGACGGCTTGAAGGTTCCGCTAAATCTCGGTTTCTATTTGTCTACACCGGCCACGGCTTTAACGATAATACACGCAGCTACTTGCTGCTGTCTTCAGCGACAAACCTCCGAGACAAAGGGAACAGTATCAATCTTGAGGTGCTGAAGCCGTTGGTCGATGAAGTTATCGAAGCCAGCTTCCACAGTTTGGTACTAGTTAACGCTTGCAATAGCGGCCCCTTTCGCCGAACGCCATACGGCTCACAAGGAACGCTAGTACCGCTTTACCGCGGCGCCCACGCCATTGCCGCGGCCGGTACACAAGAGGCCTCGTGGAGCGACCCCCGTGTCGGGAGTGGCAGCGTCTTTTTTGAGAAGTTTCTCTCGGCTGTGCGCGGGGCGGCCGACTATCCACGACCGGGAGATGCACAAGGAGACGGAATTATCACGGTGGACGAACTCTATACGTTCCTTCGCCGAGAAGTCGAAGCAGCTACCAATCAGCAGCAAAATCCATTGATGACCGATCTGTTGCCGAATGGTAGCAAGGGCGGCTTCTTCTTCTTGAATCGGCAACACCCAGTTCAAAGTCCGTATTTTCCGAGCGTAAGGCGATTGAATGGAGATCGATTCGGTTCGGAACCAAATGCCGAAGGGACAACCAGTGTTCCTATTCCAACGTCCATTCCGCCCGCGATGACGAAAGAGTCCGAGAAAGCTCCTGTTCGCGCCGATTTGCCACGCACCGAGATAGCTGAGGGGAAGTCCAAGGCAAGCACCTCTTTTGACGTACGACATGTACACAATCATATTTTTTGGATGACTCCCGGCGATGGGGTTCTTTATATATCGTCAGAGAAGCTAGAGTTCAAGGAAGCTGATAATCCGTCGCACGACTTCAGCGTGCCCTGTCGGGTTCCCGTGAGGTCGAAATATCTTAATTGGGCCGGGCCGGTGGCGTTCGCGACGAACATGGGCTTTAAGAT
>CATPCN010000475.1 GCA_955652855.1 uncultured Chthoniobacterales bacterium
CGGGAAGATTGACCGTGATTTGGCGATCGAAACGTCCGGGTCGCAGCAACGCCGGATCGAGAACATCGGGTCGATTGGTTGCGGCGATGATGATCACGCCTTCCTGCGTATCGAAACCGTCCATCTCCACAAGCAGCGCATTAAGCGTTTGCTCGCGCTCGTCGTGTCCGCCGCCGACGCCGTGCCCGCGATGACGACCGACCGCGTCGATTTCGTCGATGAAAATAATGCAAGGCGCGGATTTCTTGCCTTGCTCGAACATGTCGCGCACGCGCGACGCGCCGACGCCGACGAACATTTCGACAAAATCCGAGCCGCTGATCGAGAAGAAAGGAACGTCCGCCTCGCCGGCGATGGCGCGCGCGATCAAGGTTTTGCCGGTGCCGGGCGGACCGACAAGCAGGACGCCTTTTGGAATTCGTCCGCCAAGCTTCTGAAATTTCTTCGGGTCGCGCAAAAACTCGACCAGCTCCTGCACTTCGTCCTTCGCTTCCTCGACACCGGCGACATCGCGGAAGGTGATTTTGTTTTTGTCGCGCGCGAGCATGCGCGCTTTCGATTTGCCGAAATTAAGCGCGCCTTTGCCGGCCATGCGGATTTGCTGACGGAAAAGCAGATAGAGAATGACGAGAAAGACCGCAATCGGAACAAAACCGATGAGCGTTGACGCCAAAACATTAGACTCGGTGCGAATGGCCGGCTGAATGCCGGCGGTGGCGAGGCGTTCCTGCAGGTTCGTGTTGTAGTTTAAGAAAACCGTCGTGCGAAACGGCACCTGCTGCGCTTGCGCCGGACCGCCGCCTTGTTTAATGTAGTAACCGCGCAGCGTTTGCGTCGGCCGTCCTTCTTCGACGACGAGCTGCACCGGATAATTTTTATCCATCACGATCTGCTTGTTCTCGATCAGTTCGAGAAAGCGATTGTAAGGAACGTCCTCGACGTTCGTGTAACTGCCGCCGCGGAAGAGGACAGCGAGACTGATCAGCGCGAAGGCGATCGCGATCATGATGACGCCGCGCCAGTTAAAATTGGGTTCGTTTCCGCGGGGTTTGTTTTCCTTTGGAGAGTTGCGATCAGGTTGGGACATAACGAAAGCTGCGCCTTAAAAGCAGCGCGAAAACGCTAACATGAACGAATTAGCAATGCAAAGAGCAGGAGCCGCGCCCACTTCGTAAGATCGACAATTACAACATCGACATTCGCGGCAAGGGCATCGCTTTGATTCGGCGCGCCGGCTGCGGTAAGTTTCGGCGCAAACATCGACATGACGGAATTAGTCACAACAGTCGCGGACAAGATCGACAAGGCGGTGCAAAAAGTTACGCCGTTCGCGTATCGCATGCAGCGAAAAGGACGCCGCTGGATGCGTCGCGCCATGCGCAAGCCGCGCAGCGTTTCGGAAGGCCCGAATCTTTTGCCGTTGCTCATCCAAGTGCTCGCCAGTTTTTCGAAAGCAGACGGCGTGCTTTTGGAAGAGGAAATCGACTCGAGCCTCGGATTTCTTCGTTACGATTATCCGGAAGCAGTTTACTCCGAGCTGCGGCAACTTTTTCGCCAGGCGCTTTACGAACAACAGGACCTTTCCGCCATGGCGCAAAAGCTCTCTGTGCAGTTGAGCACCGAGCGAAAGATCATGCTCGGCGTGCAACTTTACGATTTGATTTCGCAAGCCGGACTGAAACAGGAGCAGGTCGTCGCGTTTTATTCTTTCATGTCTCAGCTCGGCATGGCCGCGCAGGCGATCGACATCGTGTATCAGCTCAACGCGTCGGAAGAATCCGATCCGTCGATCTATCAACGGGGCGCTTCACCGCTGGAATCGCTTTCGTTCGGCAACAACGGCACGGCGGATGTGTTGTTGAAAAATCTTGCCGGCAACGATCGGTTGCTCGCCTTTCGCTATCACGATCTCATTCTGCTGAAAAATTACAGCGCTCAAACCGTCTCTGTGCGGGGCCGGCCGCTGATGCGCGGCGGATTTTGTCGAATTTACACCGGCCAGCGCATTTTGATCGGCGATCACGTTTTGATCTATCAGGAGCTGGCCGCTTATTTCAACGCGAAGAAAAACGTTTCGCTTCCGCAAATTTTCGTGCGCGTGAATAAAGATTCGGATGCGGTCGCGCTGGAGCGCTCGCGCACGCGCGAAAGCGCGCTCCAGATTTCGTTCGGCCTCAACGTGCGCGTAAAAGCGTTGCGCGATGTCGATGCGGTGCTCAACAACGTGAAGTTGAAATCGGGCACGCAAGTGGAAGCGACTTTGGAAGACAAGATCGTCTTTCACAACGACAGCGAGATGGATCTTCTCGATCTTCGCCGTCGCGCGCGAGCGATGGGCGGCCGTTTTCAGCTCAAAGCTTCGAAGTCCGAATATCTGGTTTCGAACAATCCCAGCTTGCTGGAGGAAGACGACATCCTGCTTTCGCCGGGAACCGCGGGCGATGTGCTCCTGAAGATCTTCTGCGATTACGACAAACGCGTCGGCACGCTTGAAGTCATCGACTCGGATCGCCCGATCATGGTCGGTGATTCACCCGTGCGCACGACTGCGCCACTTGTCGATGGAGACACAATTCGAATCGATACCGGGCAATTTTTGCGCTGCAATTTTTCCGAACGCATCATCGAGGAAGAGCGCAACATCATTCGCAGCCTCGAAGTCAGCGACGTTAACCATCGCTTCAGCAATGCGGATGTCGCGCTCGAGGGCATTTCATTCTCTATCACTCGCGGCGAGCTCGTCTGCGTGATGGGCGCGAGCGGCTCCGGCAAAAGCACGCTGCTGCGCGTGCTGGCCGGCCAACTCCAATCGACGCGCGGCGAAGTTCTTCTCAATGGCCAGTCGCTTTACACGAATCTCGATCAACTAAAACGCTACATCAGTTACATCCCGCAGGAGGACGCCTTCGACGAGCATCTCACCATCGCGGAAAATTTGCAGTTCGCGGCCGCGATCCGTTCGCCGCACCTCTCGGGTCGCGATCGCTCCCGCCGGCTTGAAGGAAAATTGGTTGAACTTGGTCTGAGCGAGCGGCGCGATGCCGTGGTCGGCGCGGCCGTCAAAAAAACGCTCAGCGGCGGCGAACGCAAACGCCTCAATATCGGCCTCGATATGATTGGTTCGGCCGACGTTTACCTTTTCGACGAGCCGACCTCGGGCCTCTCCTCGAAAGATTCTGAGCACGTCATCGAGATCATTCGCGGCATGGCTCACAACAAGATCATCATGGTGACGATCCACCAGCCGAGCTCGAAACTTTTCCAGATGTTTCACAAGGCGATTCTGCTCGATAAAGGCGGCCGCCTCGTTTTTTTCGGCACGCCCACCGACATGCTGCGCTATTTCGCGGAAGCGGAACATCAACATCAATTCGGCGCCGATCTCGGTGCGTGTCCTTCCTGCGGCACGACGCGTCCCGAATTTATTTTCGATGTTTTGGAAACTCCGCTGCGCGATATCAGCGGCGACATCATCTACGAAGAAAATCAGCGCAGCCAATTGGTTCCCGCCCGCCGTTATTCGCCCGAATTCTGGCGCGACAAGTACGAAGCGTTTCGTTTGATCCAGGACGTCAAACAGATCTCGTTGCGCAAAGAGCCGGTCATTCCGTTGCCGCCCGCGCCAGCGCAAAACAGGCGATTCCCGGTTCGCTGGCGCGATGAGTGGACACAGTTGCGCACACTTTTGCGCCGCGCTTTCATCAGCAAGCTGCGCAATCGCGCTAACGTCATCATAACGGTCGGCGTCGCGCCGGTCCTGGCGCTGTTGATCGCGACGATCTTGCGTTATTCCGATAGCGGGAAATACGATTTCGCCTCCGCTTACCACATTCCGACATTTCTTTTTCTAAGCTTGATCGTCGCGATGTTTCTCGGCCTAACGAATAGCGCCGACGATATCATTCGCGATCGCGCGGTGTTGCAGCGCGAGCGCAATCTCGATGTTCGGCTGCCGTATTATGTTTTCGCCAAGACGATGTCGCTCGGCGTTTTCGCTTTCGTGCAATGCGTCCTCTTCGTCTTGATCGGCAATTACATTCTCGAAATTCGCGGAATGTTCTGGGTCGATCTCGGGGTCATCTTTATGACCGCGATGGGCGGCGTGTCGTTAGGCTTGGCCATCTCGTCGCTCGTGGGCGATCCAAAAACCGCGGCCAACATCGTGCCGCTCGTTCTCATTCCGCAGATCATCATGGGCGGCGCGCTCATCAAATATGAAGATATGAATCGCAACCTTGCGCTCGTTTACTCATTCACCCGCTGGTTCTCCGAGCATCCGACGACCGAGCAGGGCAAGAAAATGAACAGCAAACTGCAAGTACCGTTCGTCTGCCAATTCATCGCCATGCGCTGGTCGTATGAAGAAATGGTGATCGCGCAGGCCAAGCTCAATCCGTTGACGCGCCGGCAGGAACGCGCGCAACGTGAGATCGATCGCATCGTCGCAAAACATCGACAAGACCCCGCCGAAAGTAAGCGGCTCGATGATTTGAAAGAAGCGCTCGCAGTCCTTTCCGGCCTCGAAGCAAATTCGGCCGCCGAACTCGATCGCTATCTCTCGCAGATCGATCAGGTGCTCGAGGGGCGCCGGCCGTTTGATCGCGCACTTTTCCAAGATGCCAACGGCCCCGTCACGGCCGAGCAACTTTATGTGAACCAAAAAGTTTCCGATTTGATTTCAAACGCGGAGATGGAGCAGAACGATTATCGGCGTGGCGGGAAACCGAATGTGTTTTTCGGCGCGGAGAAACGTTACTTCGGCGTGAAGGTGGGAGTGTTTTGGTTTAACACCGCGGTGCTCGTTGGATCGGCATTGGCTTTGCTCGGCTTGCTGCACTGGATCCTGCGGCGACAACTAGAAGTGCGAAGAAACTAGGCATCGACGCGGATGCGCTTTCGCAACTGTCATTCCGAGCGAAGTCGAGGAATATCCCAGTAGGTCAGACGCCACACTTCGAATCCCGCGCGTGTAATCGAAAGTAAGCGCATGACCTGTTGCGAGGTCCCTCACTCCGTTCGGGATGACAAGCATGAAAACCACGCGTAAATGAGGGGTCACGCTTAATGTCGAACATGAAAAAAGACAAAACCACACGCCTCACCGTCGCTGCGAGTGAGAACGATGCGGACATGTTTTACGCGACAAAATTCTTCGCGCCAGATCCGTTTATTTTTCTCGAGAAAAACGGGAAGCGCACGCTGGTCCTGAGTGATTTGGAAATCGATCGCGGGCGCAGACAGGCGAAAGCGGACGAATTTGTGGCGTTCAGCAAACTGGAGCGTGAGGTGCAGGGAAAAGCGAAAAAAGCGCCGCCTTATGAGAAGGTTCTCGCCCATTTTCTGCGCAAGCGCGGCGTAAGATCGACAATCGTCCCGGCAAGTTTTCCGCTTGGCTACGCGCAGGAATTAGATCGACATAAAATTCGGCTGCGCGCGACCAACGGACTTTTCTGGCCGAAACGCGATGCGAAATCCGACGAAGAAATTCAAATGATCGGTCGCGCCTTGCGAATTACCGAGGCGGGCCTGGCGCGTGGCATCGAAGTTTTGAAAGCGTCGAAAGTGGGCGCCGGAAAGAGGTTGAATTGGTCGGGCAAACCGCTGACCTCGGAAATCTTGCGCGCGGAAATTGATTCGGCGGTTTTGCGCGCCGGCGGAACTCCCGGCGGTACGATCGTCGCCGGCGGCGATCAGGCTTGCGATCCGCATGAACGCGGATTTGGTCCGCTCTTCGCGAACTCGTTAATTATTCTCGATGTTTTCCCGCGCGATGCGAAGACCGGATATTTCGGCGACCTGACGCGAACGGTCGTGCGCGGGCGCGCGAGCGATGCGCAGTGGAAACTTTGGGAGACGGTGAAAGCGGGACAGGAGATCGCCTTAAAAAGAATCAAAGCAGGCGTGGATGGATCGACAATTCACAAGGCGATCCAGGACTTCTTTGCCGAGCGTGGTTTTGCGACCGGGGTGCGCC
>CATPCN010000476.1 GCA_955652855.1 uncultured Chthoniobacterales bacterium
CGCGACCGCGACGCACGAATACATTTCCACCGGCAAGAGCGAGAACAAATTCGGGATCGCACTCGATCGTGTCGCGGCGGTTTACGAAACGGCCGCGCGCATGTCGAACATCGACATTCGCGGCGTGCAGATGCACATCGGCTCGCAAATCACCGAGACGCAACCGTTCGTGGATGCGATCGCAAAGATGAGAAAAATTATTGTCGATCTAAAAAAACGGCACGCGATCGAGTTCTTCAGCGTCGGCGGCGGACTCGGGATCGTTTACGAATCCTCCTTCGCGAGCGGGAGGAGCGGTTGGTGGAAAAAGGAAGCGCCCGCGCATCATCAATTGTCGATCAAACAATACGCCGACGCGATCTTGCCGCCGCTGCGCGAGCTGGGCGTGCGCGTTTTGCTCGAACCGGGACGATTGCTCGTCGGCAATGCCGGCGTATTGCTCACGCGGATTCGTTACATCAAACGCACCGCGCAAAAAGAATTCGCGATTGTCGATGCGGGCATGAACGACCTGATCCGGCCAGCGCTTTACGGCAGCTATCACGAGATCGTTCCGGTGCGTGAACCGCAAAGCGACGCGCGCGACAAGATCGACATTGTCGGGCCGGTTTGCGAGAGCGGCGATTTCTTTGCGCAGGACCGCGAGATGCCGGAAGTAAAAGAGGGCGATCTGCTCGCGATCATGAGCGCGGGCGCTTACGGCTTTGTCATGGCGTCGAATTACAATTCGCGTCCGCTGCCGGCCGAAGCGCTCGTCAGCGGCGAAAATTTTTCTCTCATTCGAAAACGCCAGACAAACGAGGACTTAACCCGCGGCGAGCAAGATCCGAACTTTTGAATCACCGCGCCGTCACTTGCGGCACCCTCCGTATTGAGCATAATTACTGCTCTGCAAAATTCGCGCATGAGACGGTTACTTGTCGTTTTTTTATTGTCGATCTTGGCCCTGGCGCGTCCGGCGTCGGCGGCCACACCGACTAAAACCGAATGGATCATTCTCGTCGGCGGGCCGTCGCTTCATCAATGGGAGCAATACAAGTCCCAGCCGCACGATCATTGGTGGGCGAATTTCATCCACGCGGCCCGTTTGCGCACTGAACAAGTCCGCGCACAGCTCGGGCCCGATGCCATGATTACCTGGCTCGTTTACAAACAAGGTTATGTCGACCGCGCGGAGCAGGAGCATCAGGACTTGCTCGGCTACATCGGTTCTGTTCGCGACAAATACAATCTGCACCTCGTCTATTTTCGCAACGGCACTGACGTGATTGAGTACCTCAACACCGGCCAGTGGCGTGACAAATTGAAAGTCGCCGGCTTCGAATTTTTCGGGCATTCGAACAAAGCCTGCTTCATGTTTGATTACAGCAGCAACCTGGACAGCGCGTCGAAATCGTGGCTGCACGAGAGCGAGCTTTACATGATCGACCGGCACATTTTTGCGAAGGCCCCTTATATTAAGAGCTGGGGCTGTCACACCGGCGAGCAGATGTCGGCAAAATGGTACGGCGCCACTGGGACGCACATGATCGGCGCGCTCGGTAAGACGCAGTTCATGATGGAAGAGCTGCCGATTCTTACTTCAGCAAACGGCAAATGGGTCAATTAATTTTAGATTGACGATTGCCGATTTCCGATTGAGCATCGCGGCACATCTGTCATCCTGAGCGAAGCGCCAGCGGAGTCGAAGGATCCCGCAAACTACGCACAGAACATGCTGGTCTTATCGCGATGAATTTCGAAAAACTTTCGGCGCTCTATCATCAGCCGCTCTTCGATTTAATTTCGCAAAGCCGAGAAATTCATCTCGATCACTGGCGCGGCGAAGAAATTCAGCGGTGCAGTTTGCTCAGCATCAAGACCGGCGGTTGCAGCGAAGATTGCGCTTACTGCGCGCAATCTTCTCATTACTCCACCGGCCTCCAGCGCGAAGAATTATTGTCGATCCAGGAAATCGTCGATGTGGCGAAGCGCGCGCGCACACAAGGCGCGACGCGTTTCTGCATGGGCGCGGCTTGGCGCGGCGTGCGCGATGGTACGGAAAAATTCGAGCGCGTTCTCCAAACTGTACGCGAAGTGAGTCAGCTCGGCATGGAAGTCTGCGTCACGCTCGGCGAGATCGGCCCGGCTGAAGCGCGCAAATTGAAAGCGGCCGGCGTCACGGCTTACAATCACAACATCGACACGTCCCCGGAGTTTTATCCCGAGATCGTGACCACGCACACGTTCAACGATCGGCTGAACACGATCGCCGCCGTGCAGGAAAGCGGCATGTCGGTTTGTTGCGGCGGAATCGTCGGCATGGGCGAAACCGAGAACGATCGGCTGCGCATGCTCGAAGTGTTGAGCAATCTCGATCCGCCGCCGGACAGCGTGCCGATCAATTGTTTGATGGCGATGCCCGGCACACCGCTGGCTGATCAGCCGCCGGTCGATATTTTTGAACTCGTTAGGCTAATCGCGGTCACGCGCATCGCTTTGCCGAAAGCGCGCGTCCGTCTCGCCGCCGGGCGCACACGCATTTCGCGCGAAGGTCAGGCGCTCTGTTTTTTTGCCGGCGCAAACTCAATTTTTTACGGCGACAAACTTCTCACCGCCAAAAATCCGGCCGCCGATGTCGATGTTACACTTCTGCGTCAGCTCGGTCTGCGCATCGAATCAAACAAACGCGAATCGAGTTTCGCGTTGACCGAAGAACCAATCGCCTCGTAAAATATTCGCGTGAAAATTCTGCTCGGCTGCCTGATGTGTCTCGTTCTTGGCGCGTCGCAATGTTTCGCCATCAGTGGCGGGCCGCAATATCCCGGAAGCAATAACGTCGTCGGCACGTACGCCGGCGTGATGAAACCGAAAACGCCGCCGATGGACTCACCGCCAAATTGCTCGGCAAATTCGCTGGGAGTTTTTTCCATCGGTGTTCCAAACTCGGGAATTTCAACTGGAACGTTCGTGATGTTTTCTCAGGGACGAGTATTCAAAGGCAACATTCAAGCTGTCGCGGATTCAGGCAAAGCCACACTCAAAGGAATATTGAACGCCACCTTAAACTTTAGCGTAACATCTCCATCGCCGTCACCGAGCACTACGGTAGAGGTTACCGCCACTGCAAACGGTAATCTCAATACAAAAATAACGAATGTATCATCACAGACTGCACTGGGTGCGGCTTCGACTCGGCTGAAGGGCAAAGCCACAATCGATATCAGCCATGGCGAGCTCAATCCGGACTTATCCCCGCAGGTAGATTGTGAGATGACGCTTAAGGTCAGCGGGTTTAAGCAAACGAACACTGCGCCGACCACAACCACATCGTCGTCCGGGTAATAAACCGCCGCGGCGGATCTAGCATTGTCCTTTTCCGTTCGGCCGATCGCACGCGGCTTTACGCTGCTGGAACTACTGATCGTTATCGTCGTCATTGCGATTCTCGCAACGCTTCTTATCCCGGCTGCTTCGACGACACGCGCGCGAGCGCAGCGCGCACAATGCACGGCGAATCTACGGAATCTTTACATTGCGGCGAAGTCGTACATTCAACAAAATGGCGCTTGGCCTCAAATCGACGCGGGCGACTCAGAAACCGAGGAACAGGATTATGCAACTGCGTGGATTGCCGCGCTAAAACCATTCGGCCTAACTGAGAAGACTTGGATTTGCCCGACAATTCAGGAATTGATGCAAAATCCCGATTACGTGAAAGCGGAGAACGTTCGCATCGATTACATCGCGACACCTTTTGACGATAAACCGCCGCCGCCGCATCAATGGACGAGACAGCCCTGGTTCATCGAATCCGGCGACGTACATGGCAGTGGCAACCTGATTGTTTTCACCGACGGCAGCATTAGCGATTTGAATACGGTCAACCAGA
>CATPCN010000477.1 GCA_955652855.1 uncultured Chthoniobacterales bacterium
ATTTTGCTACGAAGCGATCACCGTTGAGACTCCGCTGGAAGGCTCCAAACTCGAGATCGAAAAGATCGACGCCATGGTGAAGTGCCCAAACTGTTCCTATCGCGGACGCCCGAAATATTGGGACGGCGCGTTGTCCGGCATCCCAGTAGCAACTTTGGAATGTCCGTCTTGCGGAAAAACGACTGAAGCGACTGATGGGCAGGAGTGCGCGATCAAATCACTTCGCTTCACGGAGACCAGCGCCATCGCATCATGATCACGCTTTTTTCCATTCTGCTGCTCGGCTTTTTTCTCGGAATGCGGCACGCCACCGACTCCGATCACGTAGTGGCCGTCACCACAATCGTTAGTCGGCAACGCAGCATCGGAAGCGCAGCTCTCACCGGAATCTATTGGGGTATCGGTCACAGTCTCACCCTGCTCGTGGTCGGGGGCGCGATTATCTTCTTCGGGATCGTTATTCCGGAACGGTTGGGATTAAGCCTCGAGTTTTGCGTGGCGTTGATGCTCATTTTGCTCGGCGCGTTAAATCTCCGCGTCGCCATGCGATCTCTCCATGTCGATCTTCCGTGCAACAGTGAACGACATTCTCACGAGCACGCCCATCTCAATGGCGAGTACGTGCACACGCACCCTCACGGCCACGGCGCAAAATCACATGGCCACAGTGATGATTCCGTCCCGCCCGCGCGTTTAGATCGAATTTTCGGCCGATTGAGTTGGTATCGCGCGATAAGACCACTCGTAATCGGCATTGTGCACGGCCTCGCTGGCTCCGCTGCGGTCGCACTGCTTGTGCTGCCAATTATCCAGCGACCAATCTGGGCGTTAGCGTACCTCTTAGTCTTCGGTCTCGGCACCATCGTCGGCATGATGTTAATGACGGCTACGATCGCAGTACCCATCACATACACCGCTCGTTTCAATTTCTTTCATCGTCATTTCGGTACTGCAGCCGGCGTGCTCAGCTTGGGATTCGGTCTCTTTCTCGCGTATCAAATCGGATTCATAGACGGTCTCTTCAGGCATTGATCGTCCCAGCCTCGCCATGATTCGCGAGCGAGCCAGGATCGTGGTGCGCGGCGCGGTGCAGGGAGTGGGCTTCCGCCCGTTCGTTTACCGGCTCGCGACGGAGCTTCATCTCGATGGTTGGGTTTCAAACACCGCGCAAGGCGTTTTCATTGAAATCGAAGGGGCGCACGATCCGCTCAACCGCTTTCTCCTTCGCTTGGAAAAAGAGAAGCCACCGCGTGCGGTGCTACAGAGTTTCGAATATTCCTTTCTCGACCCGGTTAATTACAGGGGCTTCGAAATTCGCGAGAGCGAAGAGAGCGGCGAGAAAACGGCGCTCATCCTGCCCGACATCGCCACCTGCGGCGATTGTCTGCGCGAAATTCTCGATCCCAATGATCGTCGCTTTGGTTACCCTTTCACCAATTGCACGAATTGCGGTCCACGCTTCACGATCATCGAAGCGTTGCCCTACGATCGCGCTCACACCTCGATGAAGGGCTTTATGATGTGCGCGGAATGCGAGCGCGAATATCACGACCCGCACGATCGGCGTTTTCACGCGCAACCGAATGCGTGTGCGCGATGCGGCCCGCAGCTTGAGCTTTGGGATTCTGACGGCCAGTCCATCGCATCCAAAGAAGAGGCGCTCCGCCAAGCAGTGGAATCCGTACGAGATGGAAAGGTCTTGGGTCTGAAAGGGCTCGGAGGATTTCAATTAATCGTCGATGCCGCAAACGAAGAGAGCGTCGTCCAACTGCGCGAGCGCAAACATCGCGAAGAGAAACCGTTTGCGGTCATGGTTCCGTCGCTTACGGCAGCAGGAGAACTTTGCCACATTTCCGAACTGGAAGAGCGACTACTCCTTTCGCCGGAAGCGCCGATTGTCTTACTCGAGAGGAAAAAGGACGCGCGCCTGGTGCCGTCGATCGCACCGGGAAATCCAAATCTTGGCGTGATGCTGCCCTACACACCGTTGCATCACCTGCTGCTGCACTCGTTAGGAATTCCGGTCGTCGCCACAAGCGGAAATTTGAGCGACGAGCCGATCTGCATCGACGAACGCGACGCGCTCGAGCGCTTGCGCGGCATCGCCGATGTTTTCCTCGTGCACGATCGCCCGATTGTCCGCCACATGGATGACTCGATCGCGCGCATCATGGCCGGGCGTGAAATCGTGCTTCGCCGGGCGCGCGGCTACGCTCCACTTCCGGTTCATTTAAACACGACTCTTCCAACCGTGCTCGCGGTCGGTGCGCATTTGAAGAACACTGTCGCGCTGAGTGTGGGCGCGAACGTTTTCATTAGTCAGCACGTCGGCGATCTCGAAACCGAACAAGCTTACGGTGCCTTCAGGCGCGCGACCGAGGATTTGCCCCGGCTCTACGACGCTAAGATCGACATCGTCGCCTGCGACATGCATCCCGATTATCTTTCCACGAAACACGCTGTGCATTTTTCCGTTCCCGTTCGCACCGTGCAGCATCACTGGGCACACATTGCCGCCTGCATGGCGGAAAATGAACTGACTCCGCCGCTGCTCGGTGTCGCGTGGGATGGAACCGGTTACGGCGGCGACGGGACGATTTGGGGCGGAGAATTTCTCTCGGTCGACGCGAACGGATTCGAACGCGTTGCGCACCTGCGACAATTCTGCCTGCCCGGCGGCGAGACTGCCGTCAAAGAACCGCGTCGCTGTACGCTCGGTCTTCTCTACGAAATCTTCGGCGCGCAGCTTTGGGAACATGTCGATCTTGTCACCGCTTTCGACCGGGGCGAGCTCTCATTGATTCGCCAGATGCTCGAGAAAGGCGTGAATGCGCCGCTCACTTCCAGTGCGGGCCGCTTGTTCGATGTGGTCGCAGGCCTGATCGGTCTGCGATCACGTGCCAGCTTCGAAGGCCAGGCCGCGATGGAATTGGAGTTCGCCCTTCAACCCGGAATCGATGACCGATATACTTTTTCGCTGCGAGAGGGATCGCCGCTCGTTCTTGACTGGGAACCAGCGATTCTGGAGATCATCGAAGATCTGCGCAGGGGCGAGACGCGTGCCATAATCTCCGCGAAGTTTCACAACATGCTCGTCGAAATGATTGTGGAGGTGGCTCAAAAAAGCGGCCAACCCAAAGTCGTCTTAAGCGGAGGCTGTTTTCAGAATCGGTATTTCACCGAACGCACGATTGATCGCCTCTCCGCAGAGGGCTTCCGTCCGTATTGGCATCAACGAGTTCCACCGAATGATGGCGGGATATCGCTCGGCCAAATCTTTGCCGCGACCATATTTCAAGAGCCTGAACGAG
>CATPCN010000478.1 GCA_955652855.1 uncultured Chthoniobacterales bacterium
CGTGCACACTGTACAGCAGCAAGTTTGGCTTTGGACGTACACTAGCAATTTCTATGAGAGTTGGTCGGGTCGTGCGTTGCCACTCTTCGGGCATTTCTGGAGCCTCGCGGTGGAAGAACATTTCTATCTGGTATGGCCGCTGCTTGTGCTCTGGTTGGGACGGCGTGCATTGATGAGAGTTTGCATAGTTTGCTTTGCTGTCGCATTTGGCACACGCCTAGCACTACTGTGGACAGGGGCTGACCCGGCGCTGGCTGTGCTGCGTCTAACACCTTGTCAGATCGATTGCCTTGCCGCAGGAGCATTCCTTGCACTGATGCTGCGGACTCCGAATTGCGCGCATCCTACCGTGTTCAATGCCGAGGCAAGGAAGGTGTTCTTCGCGACTGGTATCGTGCTCGCCACACTTATTTTTCCGCTATCAGGATTATTACGAAGCAGTTTTCTTGTATTGGCTTTGTGCAATTCTCTTTGGGCAATCTTCTTTAGCGCTGCCTTGCTGCTGACACTCCGTGGGCGTCCTCAATGGTACTTCAAGCGCTTTTTTGAAGTAAGCGCGCTGCGAACGCTGGGAAAATACAGTTACGGACTGTACGTTTTCCACTGGCCCATTACGCGAGCCGTACTGAGCCCAATGGAGAAATGGCGCGCTGAGCATGGGGATTCTTTGCTGCACTATCCCTTAGTATTCCAGATCAGCTACTTACTGCTCGCCAGCGCGGCGGCCTTTCTGCTTGCATGGATAAGCTGGCATTTCTACGAGAAACATTTCTTAGCTTTGAAGAGCTTCTTCGGCTACGGACGTCCGCGTAGTTGCGCGATATCCCACGCTGCTTCCGGTTCTTCTCCTCAATGATCACTATTTTCACGAAGGAAGCCGAGCTAAGCCTGAGGCTGCACGCTGCGGGTTACCAGATCGCGACACTGCGTTCGGTGAAGCGCAAATTTTGTCGCCACTGCTCAAAGGAAAGCCATGGAGTGGCGGACCCTCGCGTCGTTTAAGCGACAAAAACTTGCCCTAAACCAATCGCGTGATTTGCTGCCAGTTGAATTGAGAAAGCCCAGAACCCCATTAGTCCGACAATAACCTCCTATTCGCCCTGTATCATGTCGAGTAATTTAGTGTCTAGTCAACCCGCTGGACCGTCTGTCCCGAAGCAGTCCTCGCTCCCTCACGCGAAAAACTCATGGCTGACGAGTGGCGCTGCGCCGCGCGTGCTCATCTATTCGCAAATCGTCTGCCAATTTATTCTGTTGAGCGGCGCCGGTTCAATCAGTGCTCTGCGCCCAATCGTGCGAACGGGCAGCTTTGCTACAAGCCTTCTATTATTGTTTGTCATCCCCCGGTCGCGGATGAGCGGCGCACATCCCGCCGCTAAGTTTGGCCTGGCTGCAGTCGCGATCGTGGGGCTTTCAATATTCCACCCGGATACGAATACCTTGCTGGCTGCTTCGGCGCACGCCTTGCTGTATCTGGCGATTTTCTCGCCGCTATTCTGGATGCATCGTCTGCAGTTCGATTCCGGCGATTTGCGCAAGCTCTTCCTGACCATCTGGCTCTACTATTCGCTCAGTTCCGTCGTGGGCGTGTTGCAGTTCGCCTACCCGGGCCACTTCCAGCCGTCGTTGTCGTCCGTGTTGGCAGAACAAACCTCTGACTACATTGAGAAACAGATGGTCCAGACCGCAGGCGGAGACATGGTTTTGCGGCCGATGGGACTTACTGATACTCCGGGCGGTGCCGCGCTCGCGGGATTCTATGCCGTTTTGATCGGGCTCGGGTTTTTCCTGACCTCAAGAAAAGCAGGCATGAAGGTGCTTTGCGTTGCCAGTATGGGCGCGGGCATGACGTGCCTATATCTCTGTCAAATTCGCGTAGCTTTCGTCGAGGCGATGCTCGGCTTAGTGGTCCTTTTGGCGATACTGGTTCGTCGCGGTCGCATTGCCCAGATAGGAGTTCTTCTTGCGGTAGTGATCGCAATCCTTGGTAGTGGTTTCCTCCTTGCGCATCGACTGGGTGGCGAAACCATCTTCGCTCGTCTGGCCACTTTAACCGAAGATAGTCCACAGGAAATTTATTATCAGAACCGCGGAGTCTTTCTCGAATATACCGTCAAGGAGTTACTGCCTAATATGCCTTTGGGGGGCGGTCTTGGTCGCTATGGCATGATGAACACCTACTTCGGGAATTCGCTGGACAGCATCTACGTAGAAATCCAGTGGACCGGATGGTTGATCGATGGCGGCATACCGTTAATCATCGCTTACGTTCTAGCCATTCTTGCAGCAGTTTGGTTCGCGTGGAAGACTGCCACCTCGCTCGACGAAAGATTTTGGGTTTGGGGCGCCGTGCTGCTCGCCTACGACTCGGCGGCATGCGCCTCAACTTTCAACAATCCATTCTTTATGGCTCAAAGCGGACTGGAATTCTGGCTGCTCAACGCGGCACTCTTTGTGGCTTCGCATCGCGTCATCGTCGCTCGCGCCGCGCGGCCAATCTCACTCTCTCAGGGGTTCCCAAGACCAGTTTGGCGAATCGGTCGGCGATGAACGACGCCGAGGCGAAAGTCGAGACCTTCGACAACGAGGCAAAGTTTGCCCCGATCGAATGCTGTTGGATCTGTGGCTGCGCGGAGGGAACCTCGGTCTATCCCGCGACCTTCGCGTTGTCGCAATTCGCTGTCCAGGATCCGCCACTCGCTGCTTACAGCGGGGCTACAATTTCTATGAAGCGTTGCGCGCATTGCAAGTTCATTCAACCGGAGGCGCTGCCAACGCTAACTAATTATTTTGACCGCCTCTACGACCAACGTTGGTCGCATGAAGGGATCGAACGCGAGTTCGATTCGCACTACAAAGATATGATCTTTTACTCAATCCTTCACGAGCTAAAACGACGTGTTTCCCGCCGGCTCAATAACAAACGATTGCTCGATATTGGAGCACATGTCGGGCGATTTCTCCATCTCTCCGCTTGCCATGGTTGGGCGCCCGAAGGAATCGAATTGAATCCTCTTACATCTGCCTACGCCGCTCGACGTACTGGCTTCCCCGTCCATCGAATGAACGCGGCAAAACTTGGCTCAGCCAACGAGCGATACGGCGCGATCACTCTCACTGACGTGCTCGAACACATTCCCGACCCGTTGCTTATCGTGCGCACTGCAGCCCTGCTGCTTGAGCCGGGGGGCTGGCTCGCGATTAAAGTACCTTGCGCGAGCAGTCAGCTGGCCAAGGAACGCGTTCTAGCCTCGTTAGGCTGCAGAGATTTCACAAATCAGTTGGCTTCCAATCTCGTTCACGTCAGTCATTTTTCGCCGGCGTCACTTCGGCTGGCTTTGCAGAAGTGTGGTTTTCGGCAGATCACAGTTACCGTAGGGGCTCCGGAGCTCTTTGATTCGCGTTTCCAGCCGGGTTGGAAAAATCGGTTCTCGACCATTTTTCGCCGGAGCGTATATTATTCCGCCCGGGCATTGCCTTGGGGAATCCATACTCCTTTGGCTTTGCATCTACAGGCCTACGCGCAGAAAGACGGCTGATCCTCCATTTGTGATTAGAGGACGGAACCGGCACGGATCCATCCGGCCTGGGGCGAAATGTTGAGGAATGGTTCAAGACGATCTAAGTATGCTTGGACATGAGTGACACGATCATAACGGTCGAATGATTTCAGCATTTAAGCATCTCAGCTTTTCAGTGTTTCGGCGATGAGCGAACCCATCGCAAGATTGGCTTTGGGTTCTTTGCCACTAAAATTCCGTCGATGAGCACATCCGAGATAATCACGGAACTTCCAAAACTCTCGCCGTCACGCGCGAGTTGTCTTTTGGTTGGTCCCGCAGTAAACTCCATTTCATGATCAGAGCTGCTGTAAAACACAAGTCTCAGCCGAGCCCCGCAGTGCCCAGCAACGGTAAGCGCCCTATGCGAGATATGTTCTGGCGAAAGGCTTCTCACGCCGACTTGGATCGCGCGGGCGACTTCATTTTGAAAAACCTGGAGCTGATAAGGCAGGAAGCGACCGTTCGTGGCGATCCTCGTTGATACCGGCGCGCTGGAATTGCTGCGCCGCCGGATGAAAAACGTGGAGCAGTTGGCGCTCCGGTTTTTTCCTCCAGTAA